>JBKJJG010000098.1:0-3489 GCA_046598155.1 bacterium
TCTTCCCACGCTGCCGCCGGGTCGCGCGTGACCGTCACGAAGTCGTTGAGCACGAACACTTGAACGACGCCGGGAATGGCGAACAGGCGGGCCGCCAGCGGGTGGCCAGCGGCCTCCTCTGCCGAACGGAACGTCTGGCTGCGTCCCTCGGTCAACCTCCGGCCAACCACGAACTTCAGGGCGTTCACGTTGGGCGTGGGCAGGATCTTCAGGGTCAACGGACCGCTCACTTCGGCCTCCTTGGATGATCCCGACAGTCCGCTCAGTGGACCTTGGCGTCGCCGCGGCCACCCGGCATCTCGCAGTACCAGGCCGCCAACCGCGCGAAGGCGATCAAGGGAGCGAGACCCGCACGGATTCCACCCAGCATGCGGTCCGTGGAGTGGAACCCACCGGAGGCCAGCATCTGCCACCGCAGTTCGGCAAGTGCCCCCAGATGGAGTGCCAGATCCATCGTCATCAGCCCGGTATCGGCGACGGGTAGGAACACCTGCCAGCGTCGGGGCGGCCTTTCCATGTCGAACATCGTGAGCATGGCCTTGGCTATGCCGGTCGCGGCGCCCGCGGCATTGCTGAACCACCCCACCGATTGGCCGAGCCGTTCGGGATCTCTCGCCACGGCTTCCAAGTCGCGCGTGGTCGCCTCGAGCACGGCCACGGAGGCCAAGATCCGGCCGATGCGCCAGCCGATGCGGATCGGGTCCAGGTACCTGGGCGGTTGCGCCAACACGAACCCGGCGGTGGCCGTCACGGCAAGGCCGAGCGATCGGGCCTGCAGAATCGCCTCCTTGGCATCGTCCAGCAGGCTGGCGCGTTCATCCGCTATCCGTTGCCGGGCCTGCTCGGCAAAAGCCTCCCGCACCCGGGGGCGGTTGTCCACCAACAGCGTCCCGCTCGTTAGAACCTCGTGGATGACCGGAAGGATGTGCGTGTTGAGCGCGAACGGCATGACTATGCCCGGTTCGCCTCCCAGAGGGTCGGCGTCGGAGATACGGTCCAGGAACTCGCGCACCTCGTCCTCTTCCGTGCCGTCATCAAAGACCAGCCCCACCTCGATGTCCGTGTCGGCGTAGCTCGGCCCCTGACCGTACTTGCCGTAGAGATAGACCGCCGCGACCTCGCGCGGCTGCGCAAAGAACACCTTCAAGTTCTCGATTGCCTGCACCAGGAGCCTCCGGGCGCCAAGAACGCGGGGACAGAACGCGCGCCTGACCCCAGTGTACACCGCCCCTCCCACCGCCTCAACCGGGAGAACGCGTTTCCGGGTGGAGGTCATCAATCGGGTGAGGTGGAATGGAGGAGGCGTGCTGCAAGATGACACCACCCGGGGTAATCCCGATGCCCGATGAGATATGGCGCGTCGGGCTGGCTGCCGTACCTATTGTCATCGTGCTCGTGGGTTTGCTCGGACTGAACTGGAGCGGCGTGCGGTCCGGCGCCGTAGCGCTGGTTGCAGCCGCGGCGCTTGCCCTGATCGTCTTCGCGATGCCTGCGGGCGCCGTGGCCGTGGCGCTCTGGCGCTCTCTGGCCTTGAGCCTCCACGTGCTCTACATCATCTGGGCCGCCCTGGTCCTGTACAAGTTCGCCGACGAGTCGGGCGCGATACGGAGCATCGGGCGCGCCATCGGACACCTCACCAGCGACCGCGTGCTACAGTTGCTGATCATCGGGTTTGCTTTCAGTTCATTCCTGCAGGGAGTAGCCGGGTTCGGCGTTCCCGTCGCGGTCACCGCCCCACTGCTCCTTGGGCTGGGCTTCACGCCGCTTGAGTCCGCCGCGATCCCGCTGATCGGCCACGCGTGGTCGGTAACAATGGGAGACATGGCCTCCTCGTTCCAGGCGCTCCGGGCCGTCACCGGCCTGCCGCCGCATGAGATGGGCAACTGGATCGCGGTGTTCCTGGGGCTCTCCGCGGTCGCAAGCGGGTTTGCGGTCGCCCACATGCACGGCGGAACCCGATCATCTGGGCGCGCCTTTGGCTCAATTCTGACGATGGGCCTGGCGATGGGTCTGACGCACCTGGTACTGTCGGTCACAGAGCACTGGACTATCGCCTCGTTCGGCGCAGGCATGGTCGGCCTTGCCGTCGGCATCGGACTCGCCCGGCTGGGCAAACGCGGTGACGTCGGCGCCACGCCCGCGCGCTCGTCCCAGGCCCAGCCTGCGAGCTCCGGCGCCGGGGAGATGCCGTTCCAGACGGCCTTTCTGCCCTACTATGTCCTGATAGCGGTGATCGCGACCGCCACGTTCGTGCCCGGGCTGCACCGGACCATTGAACAGGTGGCATTTACCTTCAGATATCCCGAGGTCACGACCGGGCTGGGATGGAAGACGGGTGCAGGGGCGTTTGCGATACCGGTCTTCGGCCACCCCGGAGCGCTGCTCCTGTACGCATCGGGGATCGCGGCGGTACTGTTCAAGCTTCTGGGCCGCCCGTCGCCCAACTGGAGCGCCGTCTGGAAGGGCGTGCGCAAGCAGGGACTGCCGACTACGCTTACAATACTGACCCTGGTCGGCGTCGCGATGCTAATGCTCTACAGCGGCATGACCTACCTTCTCGCCCGGGGGCTCGTTGTGCTGGTGGGATCCTTCTTCCCGTTGGTGTCGCCGCTTATCGGCCTGCTGGGAGCAGTGATCACCGGAAGCAACACCAACTCGAACGTGCTGTTCGGCGCGCTTCAGCGCGACGGCGCGCAGATGCTGGCCATGAATCCGGCCCTGATGGCAGCGCTGCAATCCTCCGGGGGCTCGCTCGGCTCGATGGTTGCGCCGGCGAAGGTGGTCCTGGCGACCGCGACCATCGGGCTTCTCGGGCAGGAAGGCAGGGTCATGCGGGCCACCGCTCCGTACGCGATCGCGATGACCGCCGCGCTGGGCCTGCTGGGATGGATCCTGCAGACGCGATGAGGCGCGCGCGCCGTCACCCCTTCGCCCGCCACCCGAGTGCCTGCTCTATCGCGCGCGCGCAACCGAGCAGGGTGCCTTCGCAGAACTGGCTGGCAGCCAGCTGCACCGCCACGGGCAGCCCTTCGTCGGTGAGGCCTGCCGGAAGGACGATCGCGGGAAGGCCTGCCAGATTGTACAACCGTGAGAACCTGCCCAGCATTTGGCGCACCTGGGGCCATGCGGAGCCCTGCGGGTCGGCATCTTCCAGACGAGGTGCGCCGGCGGGCAGCGCGGGCCCCAACAGGAGATCTACCTCACCGAAAGCATCGGAGAGCTCGGCCGTAACCCGCGACTGGATATTTCGCGCCTCGGAGCGCATCGCGGCGGTGACCTCCTCACCCTGGTCCAGCAGGACGCGCACGTCCCGGCCGTAGCACTCTCTCAATCCCGGATAGGCATCGCGGTGAAAGGCGGCCGCTTCGGCAAGGAGCAGCGCTAGCTGGGCCCAACCGGCCTCCTCGGGAGCCCGCAGGGAAACCGGACGGACGGTGAAGCCGGCCTCGACGCACGCGCGTGCAGCGTCGTCCACCGCACGGGCCACGG
>JBKJJG010000213.1:0-7480 GCA_046598155.1 bacterium
ATGTTCTTGAGTGAGTAGAACGTCCGGGTAACGACGTAGTAGGCCGCCACCGGCACCAATCCCGCGGCGTAGGCCGCCAGGCACGCGGCCACCACCCCGGTTGCCGAGGGGCCGAACTCGCCGCGCTCGAAGACCATCTGAACCAGGGGGCGTGCGAAGACGACAAGGCCGAGCGACACCGGGGCCGTAAGGAACAGGAGGCTGCGCAGCCCCAGCGACGTGGTCTGGCGCAACGCCACCCGATCGCCCGCGGCGGCAAGCTGGCTCATCGCTGGGAAGAGCACCGTCGCCACGGATATCGCCAGGATCCCCACCGGCGCCTGGACCATCTCGTAGGCATAGTCCAGCGCGGCAACCGCGTTCACGCCGGTTGCGACCGGGAGGAGCGACGCGAAGAACCGCCCCACGTAGGCGTTGATCTCCACGATGGCCAGGCCGAGCATCGCCGGCAGCGCCAGCCGGCGCACCGTGCGGATGGCCGGGTGGGACCAGTCGAACTCCGCACGGTAGCGGAATCCGGCGGCGTGCAGCGCCGGCGCCTGAACGAGGAACTGGATGGCAGTCCCGGCCACCCAGGCCACAGCCAGTCCGGTAATCCCCATCCTCGGCCCCAGCAGGACCGTCCCGGCAATGACGGTAACGTTGAAGGCCAGCGGAGCCACTGCCGGCGCGGTGAACCGGCGAAGCGCCTGCAGGTACGCGGTGGCGAAGATCGCAAGGGCAAGGAAGAACATCGCCAGGAAGTTAACCCTGGTGAGGGCGACCGTGCGGGCAAGCTGCACCGGGTCCCCCATAAAACCCGGCGCCGCCAGACGGACCAGCACGGGTGCGGCAAGCTGTCCGACCACCACCATCCCCACGCCGAACGCCAGGACAAGGGTGAACAGCCGCGAGGTCACCTGCCGCATCTCCGACTCATCGCCTCGTGCGAGGGCGTCAGAGATGGTTGGGATGAGGACGATGCTAAGGGTGCCGCCTATGAGCAGGCGCTGGACGAAGAACGGGACGTAGTATCCGATGACGAACGCCGCCCTGGCGTCGGAGGCACCGAACATCGCGGCCACGACTATCTCCCGAATCAGGCCCAGGACGCGACTGCCCACCGTGGCGCCGGCCAGGAGCGTGGCGACGTGCGCAAGGCGCTGCGGCGGCGACGGGGCGGTCACGGCCCGTGCTCTCCGGCGACGGCTTGTAGCGCCGGGGCGGTCATGCTAGAATCGCCCAGGACTGCCGCGCCTCCCCGGCGGCGGCCGGAGGGATCGGCGTGGCGAAACGAATCAAGTCCGGACTCAAGCATTTGAGGAAGTCGGCCAAGCGTGCCCAGGCCAACCTTTCCGTGAAATCGAAGGTCAAGTCGCTGGTGCGCGCGGGAACCACCCCCGAGGCGATCGCCGCGGCGCAAGCCGCTTTGGACAAGGCGGCGGCACGCCACGTGATTCACCCCAACACCGCCGCTCGCAGGAAGTCCCGCATCATGCGCCGCGCCTCAGGCAAGGCAGGCTAGGCCCACAGGGGAGCCCGCTGCTGCGCCGCCGAAGCCCTGCGGCCGGCGAGGCGGACGATCAGTGTTTCCAGGACGAGCCGTGGAGCACTCCCTGACTTGATGGCACGGTCGGCGGCCTCCAGCGCACCGAAGATCCCCGCGAACTGATCCGCTCGGTAGCCGCGCGCCTGCTCCACGATCTTGCGCGCAACAAATGGTGGCACCCCCAGGCGCTCGGCCAGCCCCCCGGACGAACGGCCCTTGGCCGCGGCAGCGTGAGCGCGAACGATCAGGCGGAACTGCCGGGCGATCATGAAGAGCACCTGCAGCGGCTCGTGCGTCGCCAGGTTGTCGTGGAGAGCGCGCAGCGCCCCTGCGGCGTTACCACCCCCCACCGCGTCCACCAGCGTGAATATCGAGGCTTCGCCCAGCCGGCTGGCGATGGCCTCTACGTCCGCCGTGGTCACCTGCTGGCGCTCACCAACGTAGGCGGCCACCTTGGCCACCTCGTGGTAGAGATCCCGCAGGCTGCCGCCTACCGTTGCCACCAATCCCTCCGCCACCCCGCGCCCTGGGCTCTTGCCCGCGGCCACGAACAGCGCCGCCACCCACGCCGGCCGGTCGCGCGGAGGCATGGGGCGGCACTCGATGACGGTTCCCACACGCTTGAACGTCAGAAAGAGCCGACGGCGCCGGTCCATCTCCCGCGCCACATAGATGCTGGTGGTAGGGCTGTCGCCCCGCTCAAGGTAGGATGTCAGCGCCTCGTGATCGGCCTCGCGCATTGCCTCTAGCCGGCGGATGACCACCACGCGGCGCGGGCCAAAGAAAGGCGCGGTGTCCAGCCGGGTCAGCAGCTCACCCACGGGAGTCGCGCCGTCGAGCACGTCCAGGTTGAGCTGCCGGTCCGCGGGCGGGAGCGCCTCATCGAGCAGCCGAGCCAGCGTCTGCTCGGCCAGGTACTCCTCCTCACCGATGATCAGCGTCGGTCCGTCAACGACTGCGCGCACGCGTCCGGCTCCTCATCGTGGTCACCTGCCATCGGACACCATCGCTCCTCAGCGTCACGGCGCCGTCTCGATCGGTACGATAGATCGTGGCGCCCGCGTTCTCCAACGCCGCCAAGGTGCCCGGATGAGGGTGGCCGAAGCGGTTGTCCGCGCCCGCCGAGACCACGGCGATGCTGGGCCGCACGCGTGCCACGAACGCCGGCGTCGTCGAGGTGCGGCTGCCGTGGTGCGCCACCTTCAGTACCTGGCTTTCCAGCGTGGTCCCCCGATCCAGGAGGTGCTGCTCGACCGGTGCCTCGATGTCACCGGTCAGCAGTGCCGCGGTCGTTCCGTAGGTCAGCCGGGCGACCAGCGCGCCCGCGTGTGCCGGTTCACCCTCGAACCGAGGGGCTGGATCGGGCGGGTGCAGAACCGTCAACCCCACCCCCGCTCCCAGATCGATACGCACGCCTTCCATTGCGTTGCGACGGGGAACCCTCCTGGCCTCGGCAATGTTCATGAGGCGGGCGTACGCAGGGGCAGGATGAATCACACCGGCATCCAACACGAGTCCGACCGGGAAGTTCTCCAAGACCGCGGCCAGTCCTCCCACGTGGTCGTCATGGGGATGCGATAGGATCACCGCGTCGAGCCGGCGCACGCCAGCCCGGCGCAGCGCAGGCACCACGCGCATGAGGCCCACATCCCAGCCGATACGGTCTTCGCCCGCATTACCGCCTCCGTCCATGAGCACGGCGCGGCCTGATGGGCTCTGGATGAGGATGGCGTCGCCTTGCCCCACGTCCAAGACCGTGACGATGAGCGCGGACGGCGGCCGAAGGACCGTCGCGTACCAGAGCGCGAGTACACAGACTCCTGCCGCGGCCCCGGCCAGCAGTTGCGCCCTGCGCGGCTGCCAGTATCCCGAAAGCACGGCCACCCAGGCACCCAGGAACAGAAACAGGACCGCTGCCGCAGCCGGGGAAACCACCGGCGTCGGCACCACCGCCCAAGTCAGCGCGCCGAAGCGCGACCCGATCCACAGCACGACTTCCAGCGGCAGACGCAGTACCCCCAACAGCAGATCCCCGGCCGAAGGCGCCACGACAACCAGCGGGAGCAGCGCGAGCCCAGATGGGACCAGCGCCGCGATCACGGGCAGCGCCAGGGCGTTAGCGAGGACGCCGGCCACCAGGAGCACCTGGAAATGGGCGGCAAGCAGGGGCGCGACCGCGATCTGCGCGCCCAGCGTGGCGGCCAGCGTGGGCGCCAGCAAAGGCCCCAGGCAGGCAAGATGCGGGCGCAGCACGGGTGCCACGTACAGCAGGCCCCAGGTGGCCGCGAACGAAAGCTGGAACCCTATGTCGAAGAGTACCCGCGGCTGGCTCACGAGCAGCACGAGCGCGGCCGCGGCAAGGGTTGCTGCACGGTCGCGGCCGCGTCCCAGCACCGCGGCGGCCAGACCCACAACCGTCATGATCGTCGCGCGCCCCACCGAGGGCGCCCAGCCAACGAGCACCGCAAAGAGGCCCACGCCCAGTACGCCTGCAGCCGCGGAGGGAAGCGTCGGTAACCCTGCCAGGCGCGCCGCCCATGCGCATGCACCGGCGACGATCGCCACCTGCGCGCCTGAGACCACCATGAGGTGGACCAGGCCCGCCCGCGAAAACGTCAGATATAGTTCGGGCGGAAGGTGGGTTTCGATCCCCAGGAGCAGGCTGAGCAGCAGGCCGTCGTGGGGTGGAGGGAGCGCCCGCAGGACGCCGGCAACAACGCTCTGGCGCATGGAGGCCACGGCTCCGCGCACGGACCACGCGCCTGGGCGGAGTACCGTGAATCCGCTGCCCGGTGCAACGCGGATGACACCCAGCAGCCCCCTGCGGCGGAGCGCTTCAAGCTCGGCGCGCTCACCCGGGTTCCCGGCGGGCCGTCCCAGACGAAAGCGGCCGCGCACCAGGACCTCCGCACCCACGCCAGCGGCAGGGGGACGGCCGCGGCCGGTCAGGCGCACCAGCCCATGGGCCGGGGGTAACGGCGGCGCGCGCGGGGATTGCCAGGCCTCCAGCGAGTGGAGACGGACCACGGCGCGCCAGCCCAGGGTGGCGGCCTCGGGCGGGCCAACGACGATGCCACGCGCCTCTATGTGCCGCCCGTCTGCGGCTGCCGGCCACGACGGCGTCAGGTCCGCGTGCAGCGCCGCCTGTGCGAACCCCAACCCTGCGAAGCAGACCAGGGCCGCCATCGAACCGACCCCTGTTGCGCGCGCCAGGAGCGATGCGATCCACAGGGCCGCGGCCGCGGCTGCCAGCCCGCAGGCAGGCCCTGGGGGCAGGGGCCAGCGGTCCGCGGCGATGATGCCCGATGCGAACGCCGCGGCTGCCCAAACGATCGGTGGCAGTGCCTGAAACAAGCGCACCGGCGAGGACCTCCCCAATAGTAGGTCGGCTCCTGCCGGTGCGAATTACGGTGGGGACTAAGTCTTGGCGGCCACCTCGGCCACTACCCGCTCCAGGAACTCGGCCACGGGAATCGGGCCCAGGTCCCCCTCCGAACGGCTGCGCACGGCCACGGCCCCGGAGGCGGCCTCCTTGTCACCCACGACGAGCATGTAGGGGGTCTGCTCCACCTGGGCCTGGCGGATCTTGTAGCTGATGCGCTGGTTCGTCCCGTCCACGCTCGCGCGCACCCCTGCGGCTTCCAACTGCGCGAGCACTACCCCGGCATAGGCCGCGTGCCGGTCCGCGATCGGCAGGATCCGCGCCTGTTCAGGAGACAGCCACAGGGGGAACCGGCCCTCGTACGTCTCGATCAGAAACGCCACCCACCGCTCCATGGTGCTGGTGACCGCACGGTGGATCATTACCGGCCGGTGGGCCCGCCCGTCCTCGCCTATGTACTCCAGCGAGAACCGCTCGGGCAGCAAGAAGTCGAGCTGAACCGTCGAGAGCGTTTCATCCTTGCCGGATGCGGTTGGAACCTGCACGTCAATCTTAGGGCCGTAGAACGCGGCCTCGCCCCTGGCCTCCTTGAACGCGATGCCCATCTCGGTGAGCGCATCGCGCAGCATGCCTTCGGCCTGGTCCCACAGCGCGTCGTTCTGCATGAACTTCTCGCGGTCAGCGGGATCGCGGAGTGAGAGTTGGTACCAGCCGTTGGTAATCTGGAAGTCCGCGTACACCCTCTGAATCAGCCGAACCACCCCTACGATCTCGTCCTTGATCTGGTCCACGCGGCAGAAGACGTGGGCGTCGTTCATCGTCATGCCGCGGACGCGGTGGAGGCCGCTCAGAACCCCGGACCGCTCGTACCTGAAGACCTTGCCGAGCTCGGCGATCCGTACGGGCAGGTCGCGGTAGGAGTGCTGGTCGTGCATGTAGACCATGATGTGGTGGGGACAGTTCATGGGCCGCAGCACCAGCTCTTCGTTCTCGAGCTTCATCGCGGGATACATGTTGTCCCGGTAGTGGTCCCAGTGACCGGATATCTTGTAGAGCGTGGAACTCGCGATCTCCTGGCTGTAGACGTGGTCGTAGCCGGACGCAAGCTCCAGGTCCACGATGTAGCGCTCAATGATGCGCCGGATCGTCGCGCCCTTGGGGAGCCACAGCGGCAGTCCCTGTCCGACCTCCGGGGTAAGGTGGAACAGGCGCAACTCCCTGCCTATGCGCCGGTGATCCCTCCTCCGAGCTTCCTCCATGCGGTGCAGGTGGGCGTCGAGCTGATCCTGCGCGGGATAAGAAACGCCGTAGATGCGCTGTAGCATCGGGCGGTGCTCGTCACCCCGCCAATAGGCGCCAGAGGTGGAGAGCAATTTGATCGCACGAATGGCTCCCGTGCTGAGCAGGTGCGGACCCCGGCACATGTCGGCGAACCCGTCCTGCCCGTAGAAGCTCACTTTCCCGTCCGGGATTTCCTTGAGCAACTCCTGCTTGTAGACTTCGCCCTGCTCCTGGAACCGTTGGTACGCCTCCTCACGCGGAATCTCGGCGCGCTCGATCGGCTGGTCCGCCTTTGCCAGCTCCCGCATGCGTGCCTCGATGCGCTCTAGGTCCTGGGGGCTGAACGGACGGCCTATGTCGAAGTCGTAGTAGAATCCGTCTTCTATCGACGGCCCGATGGCCAGCCTGGCCTCGGGATAGAGCTGCTTGACGGCCTGCGCCATCAGGTGCGACGACGAGTGCCAGTAGACCTCGCGGCCGGCAGGATCGTCGAATGTGACAAACTCGACGCGCGCATCGGATTCCAACGGCCACCGGAGATCGCGCAGTTGCCCGTCGACCATCGCCGCCAGCACGCTGCCCAGGCCGAGCCGCTCGGCGAGCGCCCCTGCGTTCGTTCCTGCGGGCACCTCGTGCCCCTCGCCGCCGGGCAGCGTGACTTGGATCAACCCCATGGCAGTTCCCCCCTGTCTAGCGGTAGTGGCGCGTGCTCTTGCG
Source organism: bacterium (assembly GCA_046598155.1). Taxonomy (GTDB): domain Bacteria; phylum Sysuimicrobiota; class Sysuimicrobiia; order Sysuimicrobiales; family Humicultoraceae; genus VGFA01. Next base: position 6,909 of record JBKJJG010000213.1, read on the forward strand.
CCACACCTCGGCAACGACCCCGCCGCCTACCAGGAATACCTTGACGACCGGCATGAACATCTCGTCAGCCGGAATACCTGCCTCCACCCTGACCTTCTGAAACGCGGCGGCCAGGTCGAGCGCCCACCGGTCGCGCGCCGCCTCCGGCTGCGCGACCCAGGCCTCCGGGACAACGGCGCGTAGGATGGACGGGGTGTCGAGAGCCAGCTCGCGCAGCGTTGGATCGGCTTTCTTCCGCTCGGCTATGAACCGGTCCACGGCCGAGCGGTACTCGGCGCTGCCCTCGATCTGCTGGGCGAGGGCGAATCCCGCCCGACCAGCCGGGGTCGCGACAGGGGGGCCACCGGGCGCCGCCGTCCGCGGGCCGGGCCGGCACCCAGAGGCGGCTGCCGCTACTACGGTTACCACCAGGAAAGCGACCACCGTCAGGCGTTGCCGTCTGAACCGTGCGATTTGACCTGTGCTGGTCACACCGTTGCCTCCTTCCTGCGTAGCGCGTGCAGGATGCCAGAAACGCGCGAACCCGCCCCCAGAGGGGCGGGCTGCCGCGGTTCCACCCTCGCAACCGTCCG
>JBKJJG010000031.1:0-14891 GCA_046598155.1 bacterium
GCGCGGCCGCTACAAGGGCATCGTGTGCGAGCGCTGCGGCGTCGAGGTCACGCGCGCGAAGGTCCGCCGCGAGGTCGATGTGGCCCATCCGCTCACGGCGGACCTTCGAGCGCGTCACCTCGACGCCGCAGCGCTCGCACACGATGCCCTTGTAGCGGACGCGCTTGTACTTGCCGCAGTGGCACTCCCAGTCCTTCGTCGGACCGAAGATGCGCTCGCAGAACAGGCCGTCCCGCTCAGGCTTCAGCGTCCGGTAGTTGATCGTCTCCGGTTTCCGTACCTCGCCGTGCGACCAGCTCCGGATGACCTCAGGGGATGCCAGCCCGATCTTTACCGCGTCAAAATTGTTTACGTCCTGCATCGCCTAGTAGTCCTCCACCAGGGCTTCTTCGCCTTCCAGGTTGATGCCCAGCGCCCGCGCGGTTTCCGTGATGTCTTCCTCGATTTCCTTGAGCTCGATCTCCTTCTTGTCCTCGCTGAGCACCTTGACGTCCAGGCAGAGTGCCTGCATCTCCTTGAGGAGCACCTTGAACGACTCCGGTACGCCCGGCTCCTGGATGTTCTCTCCCTTGACGATCGCCTCGTAAGTCTTGACCCGTCCCACGACGTCGTCGGACTTCACGGTCAGCAGTTCCTGGAGGGTGAAGGCGGCGCCGTAGGCCTCGAGCGCCCATACCTCCATCTCCCCGAACCGCTGCCCGCCGAACTGGGCCTTCCCGCCCAGCGGCTGGTGGGTGATGAGACTGTAGGGTCCGGTGCTGCGCGCGTGGATCTTGTCCTCGACCAGGTGCAGCAGCTTCATTATGTAGATGGAACCCACCGTTACCGGCTGGTCGAAGACGCCTCCGGTCTTTCCGTCACGGAGCTTGACTTTCCCGGTCGGCGGCAACCCGGCCAGTTCGAGCATCTGGGTGATCTCGCCCTCCCGCGGTCCGTCAAAGACGGGCGACTCCACCCAGAGCCCCAGCCTCTCCGCCGCCCACCCCAGGTGCGTCTCCAGAACCTGTCCCACGTTCATCCGCGAGGGCACGCCCAGAGGGTTCAGGACGATGTCAACCGGGGTCCCGTCCAACAGGTGGGGCATGTCCTCGTCGTGGAGGATAACCGAGACCACCCCCTTGTTACCGTGCCGGCCGGCCATCTTGTCGCCCACGGCCAGCTTTCGCTTCTGGGCCACGTAGACCCGCACAAGGCTGTTCACGCCCGGCGGTAGCTCGTCACCTTCCTCCCGTTCGCCCTTCTCCCGGGCGAACGTCTTGACCGCGACTACCTTCCCGCGCTCGCCGTGAGGCACCTTGAGCGACGTGTCGCGCACTTCCCGCGCCTTCTCCCCGAAGATGGCGCGGAGCAGACGCTCCTCAGCCGTAAGCTCGGTCTCGCCCTTGGGCGTGACCTTGCCCACCAGGATGTCGCCGGCGCGGACCTCTGCCCCTATCCTGATGACGCCATACTCGTCCAGGTCGCGCAGCGCTTCCTCGCTTACGTTGGGGATGTCCCTCGTGATGTCCTCGGGACCGAGCTTGGTATCGCGCGCTTCCACCTCGTACTCCTCGATGTGGATCGAGGTGTAGAGGTCCTCGCGAACCAGCCGCTCACTCACGACGATCGCATCCTCGTAGTTGTAGCCCTCCCAGGGCATGAACGCGACCAGCACGTTGCGCCCCAGCGCGAGCTCTCCGTTGTCGGTACACGGACCGTCGGCGAGCACGTCTCCCTCTTCAACCTCGTCCCCGCTCCGGACGACGGGCACCTGGTTAATGCAGGTGCCCTGATTGCTGCGCTGGTACTTGATCAGCGAGTACTCGTCCACCTTACTCCCGGCCTTGACGACCACGCGGTCGCCGGTAACCTCCTCGACCACCCCGCCCATTCGCGCAACGATCACGGCGCCGCTGTCGACCGCCGCCCGGTACTCAACACCCGTGCCGACCCTGGGCGCCTCGTTCTGCACCAGAGGCACCGCCTGGCGCTGCATGTTGGATCCCATCAGCGCGCGGTTGGCGTCGTCGTGCTCGAGGAACGGGATCAGCGCCGTCGCCACCGAGACGATCTGCTTGGGCGACACGTCCATGAAGTCCACGTCCTCGGGCCGCACCAGCTTGATCTCGTGGCCATGGCGGGCAGTGACGCGGGGACCGACCAGCCGGCTCCGCTCATCGAGCAGGGCATTGGCCTGGGCGATCACGTGCTGATCCTCGACGTCGGCGGTAAGGAAGCGGAGCCGCCTGCTGACGACGCCGTCCTTCACCTCTCGGTAGGGGGTCTCAATGAACCCCAGGTCGTTAATCGCGGCGAACGTCGCCAGCGACGAGATCAGCCCGATGTTTGGGCCCTCCGGCGTCTCGATGGGGCACATGCGGCCGTAGTGGGAAGTGTGCACGTCGCGGACCTCGAAGCCCGCGCGCTCCCTGGAAAGCCCGCCAGGGCCCAGTGCCGACAGCCGACGCTTGTGCGTCAGCTCGGCCAGCGGGTTGGGCTGGTCCATGAACTGTGAGAGCTGGCTGGAGCCGAAGAACTCCTTGACCGCCGCCACCACCGGCCGGATGTTGATCAACTGCTGGGCGGTGACCTGACCGGGGTCTTGGATCGTCATCCGCTCGCGGATGACGCGCTCCATCCTCAGCATTCCGATGCGGAACTGGTTCTGGAGCAGCTCGCCCACCGACCGGACCCGCCGGTTGCCGAGGTGGTCAATGTCGTCCACGACGGCATCGCCGTCGCCGGCGGCCAGGCGCATGAGGTATCGGACGATCTCGACGATGTCCTCCTGGGTCAGGATGCGCTGACCGGCGTCCACCTTCAGCCCGAGCTTCTTGTTGAGCTTGTGACGGCCGACCCGGCCCAGATCGTAGCGGCGCGGCTCGAAGAACAGCGTCTGAAGCAGCGTCCGCGCGCTCTCCACCGTAGGAGGGTCCCCTGGACGCAGCCGCCGGTAGATTTCGATCAGCGCCTCTTCGCGAGAGCGCGTGGGATCCTTCTCTAGCGTGGCCTGCAGGAACCGGTCGTCGCCATAGAGCTTGTACAGTTTCTCGTCGGTCTCGTATCCCACGGCCCGGAGCAGAGCCGTCACCGGCAGCTTCCGCGTGCGGTCAATCCTAGCGTGAACCGTCCCTCCGGCATCCACCTCAAGCTCCAGCCAGGCTCCCCGGTGCGGGATCACGACCACCGTGGGAAGAGATCGGCCCGCGCTGTCCGGGGCGAAGCTGAAGTAGGCACCTGGAGAGCGGACAAGCTGGCTCACCACCACCCGCTCCGCGCCGTTGATGATGAACGTTCCACGCCGGGTCATCAGGGGGAAGTCCCCCATGAACACTTCCTGCTCCTTGATCTCCCCGGTCTCCTTGATGACAAGCTGGACCTTCACCTTGAGCGAGGCGCTATAGTTGTAGTCCCTGTCCCGGCACTCCTCCTCGGAGTACTTGAGCCGCTCGAACCGGTACCCGCCGAAGTCCAGCACGCCAGCACCGTCGAAGATACTCCCCGGCGGCGCCGGCTTGCGCCGCCCGCCCTCGACGGCGAAGCGCAGCTCCAGGTTGCCCGTGAAATCCTGGATCGGCGAGATCTCGTCGAAGACCTCGCGGATGGCCTCGCGCAGGAACCAGTCAAAGGAGCGACGCTGGACCTCAACGAGATCGGGCATTTCCAGGATCTCGGGGAACTTCGCGAAGCTGACCCGAGTGCGACGCCCTCGGCGTACCTGGCGGGTGCCCTCAATGGTCAACCGGGCTCGGGTCGGTCTACCTTCTTCCAGCCGGGTCTTCGTCTTCACGGTGGAGCGCGTCACCTCCGCGAGAAGTAGGCACCGCGCCGGGAGGCACGGTGGGTCATGCCAGGCCTAGGTCAGAGAGGTTCGGTCTTCACGGACCAGAATGGCGGGGCCGCCTACTCACGGAAAAACGAAAGCGGGGCCGGTTCTCCCTGCCTCGCCTTCGCGTTGGTCACTTGCACAGGTTCGCGTGCCCACCACGCCCCGTCGTCGCGCCGAAGAGCCGTACACACAAAGATACCGCTCGGGCCCCGCGCCTGTCAAGAGCCCGTGCGGTACCGCCGGTGGTCCGGCTACTTGATTGTAACTGTCGCGCCCTCGGCCTCGAGCTTGGTCTTGACGGCCTCGGCCTCCTGGCGGCTGACCTTTTCCTTGACGGACTTCGGCGCGCCGTCCACCAACTCCTTTGCCTCCTTGAGGCCCAGTCCGGTGAGTTCGCGCACGACCTTGATCACCAGGATCTTCCTCTCTCCCACGGCCGCCAGGATCGCGTCAAACTCGGTCTGCTCCTCGACCGCCGAGGCAGCAGCCGCCCCCGGCATCGCGGCGATGGCAACCGGCGCTGCCGCTGAAACACCAAACTTCTCCTCGAGCGCCTTGACCAGTTCGGCCAGTTCCAGCACCGTCAGGCCGCTGATCGCCTCGATGATCTCTTCCTTGCCAAGCTTCGCTGCCAAGGTAGTCCCTCCCGTCGGTTTCGTTCAGTATGATCCTGTTCTGGCGACTGTCTTTCGGCGCGCCGGCTAGGCGGCGGTGCGCTGTTCTCGAATCTGGTCCAGTGCACGGACGAGCTTGCGCGGAAGGCCGGACAGAACCCCGGCCAAACCGCTCAGGGGCGCCGCGATGCCGCCCACGACCAGGGCAAGGAGCTCCTTGCGGCCTGGGAGATCTGCAAGCACCCTCGTCCGAGCGTCGTCAATGACGGCGCCGGCCAGGATGCTCCCTTTGATCGTCAACTTGCGGGACTGCCGGCTGAACTCCTGGATCACCCTGGCAACCGGCACCGGGTCACCTGAGGTAAAAGCCGCCGCGGTGGGCCCTTCCAGCTGATGCTCCAGGCCCTCGATGCCGGCAGCGTCAGCGGCGATCCTCAAGAGGCGGTTCTTCACCACCCGATACTCCGCGCCAACGCTGCGCAGCCGGCCCCGCAACACCGTGATCTCCCCGACGGTCAGCCCCCGGAAGTCCGTGAGAATCACCGCCGCGGATTTGTCCAGGCGAGCCTTGAGCCGTGCGACCTCTTCTACCTTCTCGGGTCGAGCCATCGGGCCCTCACACTCCTGCAACATAATGGACCCGCCGCAGGCAGACGGGTCCACACCCGATCCGCTCCTCGGCAGGCGACCTGTGTCCTTAGGCCCGCAAGGCGGGCACCTGCTGTCTCTGGTGCGCGGCCGCCCGTAGGCGGCCCTGTATGAGCTTCGCGCCGTGCGAGAATACCACACAGCGCCACGGGCCTCGAGCCCGCGCGATTGTAGCACGGCCCCGAACCACCGTCAAACCTGGCCGGCCCCTGGGGCGCGCTTGGACGCCCGCTACTGCGGGCGGGTGACGTCCAGGGCCTTGGCCGGATCTATCCGGATCCCAGGTCCCATTGTGGGCGCGATCACAAGCGACTGCAGATACTGCCCCTTGGCGGCGGCCGGTCGAGCCCGGGACACCGCGTCCATCAGGGCCACCAGGTTCTCCAGAAGCTGTCCCTCTGGGAACTTGGCCTTGCCCAGTGGCACATGAATGATGCCCGCCTTGTCGAGCCGAAACTCGATCTTGCCGGCCTTGATCTCCCGCACGGCGCGGGCCAGATCCATGGTCACGGTGCCCGCCTTGGGATTGGGCATCAGCCCCCGTGGGCCCAGCAGACGTCCCAGCCGGCTCACCAGACTCATCACGTCCGGGGTGGCCACCGCGACGTCGAACTCCAGCCATCCACCCTGGATCTTCTCGATCAGGTCCTCGGCGCCGACAACGTCCGCGCCCGCGGCCTCGGCCTCCCGGGCCTTCTCGCCCTTGGCGAAAACCAGGACCCGCACCGACTTGCCCGTACCGTGAGGCAGCACCACGGTGCCGCGCACCTGCTGGTCTGCCTGCTTAGGGTCCACACCCAGGCGGACGTGGGCCTCGATCGTCTCCTCGAACTTCGCCGTGGAGGTCTCCCGGACCAGGCGGACGGCCTCCTCGGGAGTATGGAGCCGCCGGGCTTCCACCTGCTTGGCGGCCGTGAGGTATCGCTTGCCGTGACGTCCCATCGTGAAACCTCCCTGCGGTGCGAACGGGGCGTTGCCCCTCCCGCGCGTGCTGCCTGCGCCTACCCGACGACCTCGATGCCCATGGACCGGGCGGTGCCCTCGATCATCCTCATCGCCGCCTCTACCGTGGCGGCGTTCAGGTCTGGCATTTTGCGCTCCGCGATCTCCCGCACCTGCTTGAGCGTCACCGAGCCCACCTTGGTCTTGTTGGGTTGGCCGGAGCCCTTGTCCAGGCCCGCAGCCTGCCGCAGCAGCACGGACGCCGGCGGGGTCTTGGTGACGAACGTGAAGGTGCGATCCGCGTAGACGGTGATCTCTACGGGCACGATCGTCCCCGTGAGCTTGGCGGTCCGCTCGTTATAGGACTTGCAGAACTCCATGATGTTGACGCCGTGCTGGCCCAGCGCCGGACCGACCGGCGGAGCCGGCGTTGCCTTCCCGGCCTGGATCTGCAGCTTGACCATCGCCACGATTCTCTTGGCCATCTCTGCCTCCTACAGCTTCTCTACCTGACCGAAGTCCAACTCGACTGGGGTCTCGCGGCCAAAGATCGAGACGAGAACCCGAACCTTTTCCTTCTCCGGCATGAGATCGTCCACCAGACCGGTGAAGTCCATGAACGGCCCCGCGGTGATCCGCACCGGCGATCCCTTCTGGTAGGTGATGCGATACTTCGGGGTCTCGTCCTTCAACTGCCGCAGCAAAGTCCGGACCTCGCGGTCATCGAGCGGGATGGGCCGGTTGCCCGACCCGACGAAGCCGGTCACGCCGGGCGTGTTCCGGACTACGTACCAGGTGTCGTTTTCCAGCTCGCCCTTCTCGTCCACGCGCACTTCAACCAGCACGTATCCGGGGAAGATCTTGCGATCTACCTCCCGGCGCTTGCCCCCCTTGATTTCCTTCTCCTTCTCGGTCGGGATCAGCACCTGGAAGATCTTGTCCTTCATGTTCATCGTGGCGATGCGACGTTCCAGGTTGAACTTGACCTTCGCCTCGTAACCGGAGTAGGTGTGGATGACGTACCACTTCAGCCGCGGGTCCCGCGCCACGGTCTCTTCCGGCTCGACGGCCTCCACGACCGGCTCGACCGGCTCATCGGCAAACAGGCCCTTCAGGGGATCGTCAGTCTTCGACATTGGCGCTACCGCGGCGACGGGGGGAGCAGCACGCGCTTGACCAGGACCGTGTAGATGTAGTCGAAGACGCCCAGGTAGATGGCCATCACCGTCAGGACCACCACGACCACGATGGTCATGCTGATCAGTTCCTTGCGGGACGGCCAGTCCACACGGTTCAACTCCACCCATACTTCCCTCAGGTACCCGATGATGCGCTCGACGAACGCCGGCCACCGCCGCGGCGCCGCGGCGCGAACCTGCCGCTGGGCCGGGCGTGATGCCATCTTCACGTCTGTCGTGCGGGCCATCGCTGCCCTCCCTCGCGCTCTCCGACGCAAAAAAAAAGAGCCTGCGGCCGGACCAGTGCAACCCCGAGTATACCATGCCGGCACTGCTTGTCAAACTCGATGCCGCGCAATGTCGATGAAAAGCGATCACCGGGGCGCTCTCGCGGGTCTGCTCCGGTAGGTGAGCAGCCGTCCGGAGTTTGCGACCACGAAGAGCGACGCCACATTGTGCACCACCGCGGCGCCTATTGGCGAGAGGAAACCGCTGCCGGCCAGCACGATCCCGACGATGTTCACCGCCACCGCGAAGCCCCAGATGTTCTGGCGGATGACGACGAGCGCCCGCCGGGAAAGCGCCAGTACCTCGGGCAATAGGGCCAGATCGTCGCCCATCAGCGCGATGTCGGCCGATTCCAAGGCCACGTCGGTCCCCGCGGCCCCCATCGCGACGCCGACGTCGGCCAGCACGAGCGCCGGCGCGTCGTTCACCCCATCGCCTATCATGGCCACGATGCTGCCGCCTGCCTGCAGGTCCCGCACCACGGCGAGCTTTTGCTCCGGGAGCAGGCCGGCCCGCACCTCGCTGATGCCTGCCTGGCGGGCGATGGCCTGGGCGGTCACCTCGTGGTCCCCGGTCAGCATGACGAGCCGGTGGATCCCCATCTCCCGCAGGCGGTCGAGCGCCTCGCGCACGCGCGGCCGCAGCGCATCTGCCAGGGACACCACGCCCCACGGGACGCCGTCCACGCGCACGACCAGCGCCGTGCGGCCCTGCTGCTCCTGCGCCGCCAGGACGGCGGCCGTGGGATCATTCGGCCCCAACAGCCGGTGGTTGCCCACCTCGATGCGCGACCCGGCCCAGACGGCCTCAACGCCTCGGCCGAAGGTCGTCGTGAACCGCTCGGGATCGGCCAGGGCAATCCCGGACGCCTGCGCGTGGGCAACGATCGCCCGCCCCAGCGGGTGCTCGGAGCGCAACTCCGCCACCCCGGCCATCCGCAGCACCTCCGAGGCCGTCCTGCCGCCCAGAGGCTCCACCGCGACGACGACCGGATTCCCTGACGTCAGCGTCCCGGTCTTGTCAAACGCCACGGTTGTGACGCGACCCGCTACCTCCAGGACCACCCCGCCCTTTATCAGCACGCCGCGGCGGGCCGCGTTGCCAACACTGGCCACCACCGCGGTAGGGGTGGCAAGGACCAGCGCGCAGGGGCACGCGATGACGAAGACGGCCATCACCCGCATCAGGTCGTGCGTGAGCACCCAGACGAGGGCGCCGGTCGCCAGGATCGCGGGCGTGAAAAAGATCGCGAAACGGTCCGCGATCTTCTGAACCGCCCCTTTCTGCTCCTGAGCGGCCCGCACCACCTGGATGATCCGGCCCAGCGTCGTCTCCTGGCCCACACGGTCGGCCCGCACCACGAGCGCGCCGCTCTGGCTGGTTGTTCCCGCAAACACGTGGGCACCCGCGTTCTTGTCCACCGGCATGGCCTCGCCGGTGATGGTCGCTTCCGAAAGGGACGCCTCGCCCGAGATTATGGTGCCGTCCACGGGTACCCTGTCGCCGGGCCGTACGAGGACGCGGTCTCCGGGCGCCACCTCCCGAAGCGGCACCTGCACCCAGGCGCCCCCGCGCTCGGCCCATGCCACGTCCGGGGCCAGGCGCACGAGTTCGCGCACCGCGTTGCGCGTGCGCTGCAGCGTCACTTCCTCGAGGAACTCGCCGGCAAGCATCATGAACGAAACGACCGCGGCGGCCATGTACTCGCCCAGGTACGCGGAGCCGGCGACGGCTATGACCACCAGCGTGCCCGCGGTCACCCGGCGGCGACCGATCATCGCAACGAGCGTGGGATACGCAATGGCCGCCCCGCCCAGCAGCATCGGCAGGACGGCGACATCGAACCCGACCGCCGTGTCCAGACCCGGGATCTGCGCAATGAGAATCAGCGCCAGCAGCCCTGCCGGCAGCATGCCCCGGCGCCACAACGCGCTGCGCAGCGGCGAGGCAGGCCCCTTGATGCTGAGAGAGATGCGCGCTGCCGAGATCATGGAGGGTATTACAGGAACCGCCAGACCAGGAAGAGCACTACGGAAGCGGCCACGACCACGGCGGCGACGACGCGGCTGGCACCCGCGCCCCGGTCCACAGAGGCGGCATGACGGTCGTGCTCGCGATCGTGATCGAGAATCCCGTGATCGCCCTCGTGCATCGGCACACCTCCCGGCCGGCGCTCCTTTGCGGACTGTACTGCGCCGTGATCCCCCCAGGGGGGATATATTGTCATCGTACCGGGAGGGGGATGTCGTGTCAAACCCCGGCGCACCCGCTGCCAGGGGGTCAGCAGCGGTGGGTGGTCAGCAGCCGCGACTGCCGCGCATGCGCGGGTTGAGCCGCTCTTCCAGGGCAAAACCCGTGAAGGCAAACCCCAGCGTGGCTGCGGTGATCAGCAGCCCGGGCGGCAGCACCCACCAGACCCAGGCGCCGCTCAGAAACGCGTTGCGGACCTGCGCGTAGTAGAGCACCATTCCCCAGCTCTTGGCGGTCGGATCCCCCAGGCCGAGGAACGCGAGCGAGGCCTCGATCAGGATGGCGTTGCTGGCGGCCAGGATGAACTGGGCCAGTGCGAGCGGCAGGACCGCGGGCAGCACGTGCCGCACCATCACGCGCACGGGTCGGCCCCCCAGGGCCCGCGCCGCCTCGACGTAATCGAAGGATTTCACCAGGAGCACCTGAGAACGGACCACGCGCGCGGGCCGTGCCCAGACCAGCACCCCGATCACGATGATGATGTTCCAGTAGCTCGGTCCCAGGTAGGCCGCAAGAAGAATCATCAGCGGCAGGAACGGAATCACCAGCACGAGGTCCACGGTCCGCATCAGGACGGTGTCCGTCCAACCGCCGAAGAAGCCGGCCACAATGCCGACGGTCGTGCCGATGCCAATGGCCAGCGCCGCCGCCACGAATCCTATGGTAAGCGAGATGCGCGCGCCGTAGATCAGCTCGCTTAGGATATCCTGCCCGATGTCGTTCGTTCCGAGGAGATGCGCCCGGCTGGGGGCCAGGAACGGGTCGGCCACGGTCTCCTCGGGGTTGTACGGGCTCACGAGCGGGGCCAGCACCGCAGCGGATGCAAGAACGCCCAGCAGGAGCACCCCGGCCCAGCCGGCCGCGCCCAACCCGTGGCGGCGAGGGGTGGAGGGAACCGGCGCCGGGTCCGCGCCTCTCAACGCCGGCGCACCCTCGGGTCTATCAGCGGATAGAGCAGGTCGGAGGCGATGTTCGCCGCGATCACGCTGACCGTAATGACAAGGAAGGTGCCCTGCAGGACAGGGTAGTCGCGATTGAGCACCGCCTCATAGAGGAGCCGGCCGACGCCCGGGTAGGAGAAGACCGTCTCCACCACGGTGGCGCCGCTGGCCACGAAGCCCAGGTTGAGCATGAAAACTGTGGCCACCGGCAGGAGGGCGTTTCGCATCGCGTGCCGGCGCAGCACTGCCCGCTCGTGCACCCCCTTCGCCCGCGCCGTGGCGATGTACTGCTCGCCCAGCACCGAGAGCATCGAGTACCTGGTTATCAGCAAGATTCCCGGGATGGTTATCAGGGTCAGGGTGGCGAGCGGCAGCACCAGATGGCGCGCGCGGTCAACCAACAGGGCCCACCCGGCGAAAGTCTGGCCTGCCGTGACGGCCCCGAAAATGGGCAGCCAGCCCAGTCCGGCCGCGAAGACCGCGATGAAGATCATCCCCAACCAGAACGAGGGCACCGACTCGAAGAACATCGCCACGCCGAGCGTGCCGAGGTCCAGGGCCGAGCCGCGGCGCCATGCAGCCATGGCGCCCAGCGCCACGCCAAGCAGCGTGGCGATTACGAGCGAGAGCCCGACCAACAGCATGGTCCAGGGAAGGCGCTCGCCGATTATCTCGGCGATCGGGCGACCGCGCTGGAAAGAGTACCCGAGTTCGCCCCGGGCCAGGTTGCCAACGTAGGTGAGGAACTGCTTCCACTGCGGCTGGTCGAGTCCGTAGAGCGCGTAGAGCTGGGCGCGCTGCTCGGCGTCGAGAAATCCCACGTCCTCGCCGGCTAGGAAGACCAGCGGGCTGCCGGGCATCATCCGGGGCAGGGCAAAGTTGAGCGCCACCGTGAGCGCCAGCACCAACAGGTACTGGGCCCCCCGCCCGGCCAGGAAGCGCCAAACGGTGGAGTCCCTCACGTCTGATTCGCGCGCTTCAGCGCTTGGGCGGGCTGATGAACGAAAGCTTGTTCACGATCCCCTGCCCCTTCTGGTAGACCCAGGCGTCGTGCTTGTCAGGCCGGTACGCGTAGATGCCGTCAAGGTAGAACAGCACGTGCACCGGTAGATCCGCCGCGATGGCCTTCTGCATCTCGAACAGGATCTGCTTCTGCTTCGCGGGCTCCACCGCCGCGGCCAGCTCGTTGCCCAACCTGTCCACCTCGGCGCTCTTGTACCCGCCGATGTTGACCGTACCGAACCGGCAATCCGAGTGGAACAGGTCGCGCAAACTGGTGGCCCGGTTCATCACCGGCGCCGACCACCCGAAGACCGCCATGTCGAAGTTGCGTCCCTTGCAGACGTCGAAGTCGGGCCACACCTGCGCGATGATGCTGGCATCCTCCTGCGCAACGACGCGCGCGTCAATCCCGATGTCGCGGAGCCACGTGCGGATCAGGTCGGCCCCGCGCACGCGGATGGGGTTGCCGGCAAGGGTGAGCAGGTTGAACCGGAGCGGCCGCCCGTCCGGCGTGTCCCGGATGCCGTCGCGGTCGCGGTCAACGTATCCGGCCTCGTTGAGGATCTGGACTGCCCTCGACTTGCTCGCCGTGAAGGTGACCGCGGGGTTGTAGAACGGCGAGTCAGGGTGGATGTATCCCGGGCTCCCTACGACGCCGTAGCCAAGCAGGAGCAGCCTGACCATCAGGCGGGTGTTGATGGCGTTGGCGATGGCCTGGCGCAGCTTCACGTCCTTGAGGACGGGGTGCTCCAGGTTGAACTGGAGGATCGTGCTGGCGTATCCCGCCCCGCGGATAACCTTCAGTCCCGCGGCCTTCTCGAACTCCGTGACCAGCTCCGGAGAGAGCGCCCTGGCCGTGGTGTCAATCTCGCCCGCCTTGAGCGCCGTGAAGGTCACCGTGGCGTCGCGGATTATGGGGAGCACGATCTCGCGTACCTTCGGCCGCCCGCCGAAGTAGGCGTCGTTGGCGACCAGGCGGTAGAACTGACCGTCCCGCATCTCGGCAAGCCGGTACGGACCGCTGCCGATCGAGTCGTTGAAGCGCCGCGGCTCCGCGACTCCTTCCCAGATGTGCCGGGGTAGGATCGGCAGATCGGCGAGGGGCTGCATCAAGAACCCGCCGCTCTGGGCGGTCAGGCGAATGATCAGCGTCATGGCGCCCGAGGCCTCGATGCTCTCGATCAGTCGGACCTGGGAGGTCCAGCGGGAGTGCGCGTGGCGCCGCACGTACTCGTATGTAAACTTCACGTCATCGGCCGTAAGGGGGCGTCCATCGTGCCACTTAATGTTGGGGTGCAGCGTGAGCGTCCAGGTCCTGCCGTCCGGGCTCACCGAGTACCTGCGCACAAGCCAGGGCTGCGGGATGTTGTCGGCGTCGGGCGTGAACAGCGGCTCGTAGATGAGGGTCATCAGGTTCCAGCCGGGATACCCGGTCTGGTAGGTGTACGGGTTAAGGGAGCCCTCGTCCCGCCCGATGGCCATCCGCAACGAGGCGGTCTGGCCCGGCGACGGGACACTCACGAACAGGATGAGCAGGACAGCGATCAGGATGAACGTTAGCACACGTACACGCACGGGTGCACCTCCACGCCAGCTCTTCCGAATTGCCGCCAATGTACCAGGGACGGAGGACAGGAACAATCCCCGTAGCGGGGATGCGACTACCGCAACAGGTGGGGGAGGGTGAACAGCCCCTCCCGCCGGAACGGCTCGGCCAGAACGGCCGTCGCCGAATGGCTCATCAGCCCGTGGTAGAGGTGCAGGGCCCTATCGGTCTGGCGGTGGAGGGCGAAGCCCAGCGCCTCGTCGGACGCGGAGGCCTCCTCCCCTGCGATCTGCGCCAGCGCTTCTGCCGATAGCCGCCCGCGCATCATCTGCGCGCTGAAGGCGTGCTGGCTGGAGAGTTCGGCCAGCGCCTGTTCCTTCATCCCGGCGACCTCGGTGATGTCCACGACGCAATTGGGCCGTTCGGGCATCATGTAGTAGATCGTGGGAATGGGCACGCGCGGGAGATCCGCAAGCTGCTCGGGTGCGAAATCCCTCCCTGCCAGCGCCATCGCCTCCAGATAGAGGATCATCGCCTGGCGCCGGTCGGGATCGAGGTCGTGGAACGAGTGCTCGGGATCTTGCGTGATGACCACGTCAGGGTGGACCTCGCGGAGCAGGCGGACGAACTGCTTCTTGGACTCCACGTCCGGGGTCACGTGGCCAATGGCGAAGTCCATGAACTGCACGGTTGCTCCCAGGATGGCGGCCGCCCGTTCGACCTGCGGCCGAGACTCCGGCCGAGAGAGGGTCACCGCCGCGTGGACACGGCCACCGGAACGGGCGTGGCGGGCGATCGTCCCTCCCACCTCCACGATTTCGAGGCCGTACGTGGCCAGAACAAGCAGGGTGGCGGGAGGCGCAGGCGAGAGCACAGGCAGACCTCCGGGCGGGGTTCAGATTGGGGTCACGGTAGCACGGCGCTAGAAGGCCGTCAAGGCGCGGTGCTATACTGCCCACGACGGCCATCGGGCGCAGGCCAGGCCCCAGTGGAGGGCGCGCAATGCCGCACATCAAGACGAAGCAGGTGACGAATCGGCTGGCTCGCATCGAGGGCCACGTCCGCAGCATCCGCGGAATGGTGGCCGACGGTCGGCCGTGCCCGGAGGTACTCATCCAGATCGCCGCGGCCCGTGCCGCGCTGGACCAGGCCGCCCGCGTCCTGCTGGAAGATCACCTGGAGCACTGCATCGTGGAGGCACAGGACCGCGGGGACATCTCCTCCGCAATCGGAGACCTCAAGGAAGCCCTGAACAGGTTTATCGGCTGATCAGTGCTGGCAGGGGCGGAGGGATTCGAACCCCCAACACCCGGTTTTGGAGACCGGCGCTCTACCAATTGGAGCTACGCCCCTGTGCCGTCTCCCATTATAGGAAGGGACCGACCGCGCCGCAACCGCGACTAGCGCGTCTCGCGGTGGGTGGTGTGCTTGCGACACCACCTGCAGTACTTGGACACCTCGATCCGGTCGGGATCGTTCTTCTTGTTCTTCGTGGTCGTGTAGTTACGCCGCTTGCACTCCGTGCAGGCGAGCGTGATGATATCCCTCGGCATGGACTACGCCTCCACCTTCACAACGACGCCGGCGCCCACCGTCCGCCCGCCTTCCCGGATCGCAAACCGCAGGCCCTCCTCCAGCGCCACCGGGGTGATTAGCTTCACCCCCATCGTGATG
>JBKJJG010000252.1:0-14740 GCA_046598155.1 bacterium
TTACCACGCTTGCGCGCGTCAATGTCCTCGGCAGCCTGCTCAGCTCTTACAGCGGAGCGTTCGCCTCATTCGCTATCGGAGGAGAGGTCTACGCAGCGGTGCGCCCTGCCTACGCCCTGTACGCCTCGATAACCGTGGTCGTCGCAACGTTGCTCGCAGTGCTCATTCCGTCGCGGCGGATACGGCGGCTGCAGCCGGCACAGGCGATGCGGATGGAGTGAGGGTTCGATGAAGACGTCCAGTCTCTCAGTGCTGGTGGTCATCGCGGCGACGGCAGCCGCTCAGGCCGCGGCGGACCCGCAGGCCGTGCTGCGCGCGATCGGGGACAACCAGCGCGGCGGGGCCGGGAAGGCGACGATCACGTTGACGGTCGTGCGGCCGGGTCGGCAGACCGAGTTCGTGCTTGCCATCTGGACGGACGGTCAGGACCGCGGCCTCGTGCAGGTAAAGGCGCCCGCCCGTGAGGCAGGCCAGGCGTTCTTGAAGATCGGCGACAACCTCTGGATCTACAATCCCCGGCTCAAGCGCGCGCTGCGCATCCCGCCCAGCGGTCGCAGCGAGAGTTTCCTCGGCTCAGACTTTTCCTACAGCGACCTCAGCGGCCGGGACGTCGAACAGGACTACACGCCGCGCATCGTGAGCGACGACGGTACGACCATCGTCCTGGAGCTGCTCCCCAAGCCGGGGGCACCGACCCCGTACGGCAAGGTCCTCGTCCGCGCGTCCGCGCGGACGTTTGCGCCCCTAGAATGGCTCCTCTACGACCAACGCGCCCAGGCCGTTAAGCGGATCGCGTTCTCCGCACACACGAAGATTGGGACACGCCTGTTCCCCAACCGCACCGTCGTGGAGGATCTGCTGCGTCCTGGCTACCGCACAACCGTGGTGTACACAGAGGCCCGCTTCGGGATCCCGGTACCCGACGCTTGCTTCACGCAACGGGCGCTGGAACAGGGGTGCGAGTAGTGCTGGTCCTGGGGTGGAGAAACATCTGGCGGCAACGGAGCCGTAGTCTCGCCGCGGTGATTGCGGTCACCTTTGTGGTATGGGTAGGCCTGGTGTACTTCGGGGTGGTTGGTGCGGCGCGCGACGGGATGATCGTGAGCCTGACCGAGGCGGTTGGTCACGTCCAGATCCATGCCCGCAACTACCGTGATGTGCGTAGCTTCCGCGACGCTGTGATCCCAAACGCGTCCGCGCTGGGCCGGCGCATCGCGGCCGCGCTCCCGGAGACAGAGGTCGCCGCTGCGCTCGATGTGCCGGCACTGCTTTCAGGTGAGGATCGCTCGCGCGGGGTGCTGCTGGTGGGGTTGAACCAGCCGCCCAAGCTGCGCGAACGGTTCGCAGCGAGCTACCTCGCCGAAGGCCGCCTCCCGGGCGCGGATGAACCGGACGGTATCGCGCTTGGCGGCGGGCTCGCGCGCACCCTGCGCGTTGGGCTGGGCGACACGGTCTACGCGTACGCGCCCGGAACGGAGGGGACCGGGGCGTCGGCGTACACCGTCGTAGGCCTCCTGCACTTCCCAGAACCGCCCCGGGAAGCGCGCACCGGTGTGCTGTCGCTGCCCGCCGCTCAGGAGCTGGCCGCGCCGGGGGCGGTCTCCCGCTTCGAGCTGCACCTCCCTCGGTTCCGCGGCACAACCGACGACGACGCCCTCATCCCGCTGCGCGCCCGCCTGCAGGAGGCGCTGGGCACCGCGGTGACGGTGGAGACATGGCGCGAGGTGTTCCCCGCGCTGAGCACGCTGGAGCGGCTCATGCGGCCGCTGGTAGTGTTCTTCATAGGACTCTTCTTCGTGCTGGCCGGGCTGCTTGTCGTAAACACGATCTACCTCAGCGTGGTCGAGCGGACGCGGGAGTTCGGCGTGGTCATCGCGCTGGGCGCACGCCGCGGACGCGTGATGCGCATGGTGCTCGCGGAAAGCCTGTTGCTCTGCGGGACCGGGGCGGGAATCGGCCTGGCCCTGGGCCTGGCCACCCTCGCTCGCCTGGCCCGCGGGTTCAGCTATCCAGGGCTGGGCGAGTTCATGCAGCAGGTCGGCATGCCCGCGGTGATGTACGCGAGCATCGAACCGGCCGAGATCGCCATCATCCTGGCGCTTGCGCTGGGCACCGGGGTGCTCGCCGCCCTGTGGCCGGCTCTGGTTGCCGGTCGGCTGGAACCGGTTGAAGCAATGCGATTCGTGGCGTAGGAGGACGGCGATGGAACCGCTGGTGCGGGTCAGGGGCCTGACGAAGATCTACAAGCTGGACGGGCAGCAGACGGCGGCGCTGCGCGAGGTGGACCTCGACATCGCCCCCGGTGAGTTCACGGCGATCGCCGGGCCCTCAGGCAGCGGGAAGAGCACTCTGCTCAACCTCATCGGCGGTCTCGACCATCCCACCGCCGGAGAGGTGTGGTTGGACGGCGAGCGCATCGACCGCCTCGACCACAATGGGCTTGCGCAGTTACGCCTGCAGAAGATCGGGTTCGTGTTTCAGTCCCACAACCTCATTCCCGTCCTCACGGCGCTGGAGAATGCGGCATTCGTGCTGGAGCTCCGGGGCACCCCGCGCGGGTCCCGCGAGCAGCGGGCGCGGCAGGCACTTCAGGCCCTCGGCATCAGCGGCCTCGAGGCACGGCGGCCCAATCAACTGTCGGGCGGTCAGCAGCAGCGCGTGGCGGTGGCCCGCGCGCTGGCCGCAGAGCCGCGGCTTATCCTGGCCGACGAGCCCACCGCGAACCTCGACGGCGCCACCGGCGGCGCGCTGATCGATGAGATGAAGCAGCTCAACCGCGAGCACGGCGTGACGTTCGTCGTGGCCACGCACGACCCGCGGCTGCTCGAGCGAGTGAATCGGATGGTGCATCTAGAGGACGGTCGCGTTGTGGCTTCATGAGTGGCCACGGTCGCGTTCCAGCACTCCTGCTTGTGCTCGCGCTCACCGTACTTCAGCCGTGGGTGCGGGACGCGCGCGCGGCACCACAGGTCACGACGCGCACCGAGTTCGAACTGTCGGCGGTCGGCACACTGTTAGCGGGATCGTCGGCGATCGCACTGTGGATCGCGGCGGTCCACTTCGACATGCGGCTGTCGTACGGCACGTCGGCGTTGGTCCTCCGGCTCGATCCGGGGATCCTGGCAGGTTCGACCACGCAGTATTCGTGGGGACTGACCGAAGCCTATCTGGAGTGGCGCCGGCCCCAGTTTGATCTCCGACTCGGGGTAGAGCGCATTCCCCTGGAAACGGCGCGGCTCACCTTGCCCTTCTCGATCGAGGCAGTGGACGTCCTCGGCACGCGGCAGGGCCGGCTCGGCGCCCGGCTCAACTGGTATCCAGATCAAGCCACGCGCGTGCGCCTGGCGCTACTTGAGGACGGCGGAAGCCTGCAACCCTCCATGAGCCTGCGCCGTGCGTTCACCTCCTTCGAGGTCGAAGTTCACGCCCTGGCATTCGGGGCGGGGCGCACGGCGCTTGGGGTCGGCGCGAGTGGCCTGGTACGCAATCTGGTGGTGTATGGCGAGGTATGGACGCTCACCGCGCCGTCCGAAACTAGATACGCCGTAGGCATAAGTGGCAGCATCGCCGACGGACTGTGGACCGTTGAGGCCGGATATGCGGCGTCGGTGGCCGGCACGCTGGCGCGGCTGCAGCCGGTCGGTGCGCCGGCCCGCCTGCAGTTGGCAGGTCAGCTCATGCGCCGCTTCGGCGGAGACTTCACCGTTTCGGGGACGGCGCGCGTCTTCTCCGACCCCGACGCCTACCGGGGGCAGGCGACGGTGGAGGTCACCAGGACCGCGGGAAATGCGACGTACAGCGCTGCCCTGATCACGTTGGTCGGACCGGAACCGATACAGGTCCTGGCCATCGCGAGCATCCGATTCTCCTTCTAGAATCAGCTTCGCGGCCTCGGCCCGTGCGGCTAAGTGTACCGAAATCCCGTCCTGTGGCGTCTGGCTCCGGAGATTAGCAAGGGATTAGCAAGAACGACCTCGGACGCATTCGGCATCGGTGGGCGATTTCGTCGGGCCGGAGCGTCCGGATTCCGAGCGGTTTGGATACTACGCTCAGTTAGACATCACGTCCCCGTAGGCAAGGCCAGGATCGTACCAGACGACGATCCCCCGTTCGTGGTTGGTGACCTTGCCCATAGCCCACCATGTCACCCGGGCATGCTACCTAACATGCTACTTATCATGGTACGTAGCATGTCAAGTAACATGTCTGCGCTTCCTTGGTTGCGCCAGCCGATACCTGACCCCCGGGGCGCGCGGGCTCTCTGTCGTGAGTTCCACCGCACCTTCTTCCCTCAGGATCGCCAGCCACTTCCTGGCCGCCGCGTTCGAGAGCCCGAGTGCCCGGGCGATCTCTGCCCTTGATAGTTCCACCCTCTCCTGCAGAAGAGCCAGGATCTCCGGACGCCGGTCGCGTCGCTGGCGCCTCGCCGGGGGTCGTGCCGCCTCCTCGGCCAGGCCGGGAGCCAGCCGGTAGGTGGCCCAGCGACGTGTGCCCGCCTGCTCGACCAGCCCTCGGCTCACCAGTTCGCCCAGTTCACGCGTCACGATGCGGCTGTCGAGGCCGGTGAGCTGACGGTAGAGGCTGTTCGTTATCGTCTCACCGTGACGCACCATCGCCAGCCCCATGCGCTGGCTGTCGGTCAGGTCGCCTCCCCCCACCCTCTCCAGCCACCTCAGCGTCTCCTCGTCGAGCAGGGTGTGGTTCGGGAAGGTTACCTGGAACGTGGCGATGCGGTCCTCGAACTGCGGTGGGCTCATGCCGACCTGCCGCAGCGCGGCCAGCATGGCGCCGATGCCGGACCCGCGGTTCTCGCAGATCCCCCGCCCCTCGCCAGACACCGTGACGTCCTCCAGAATCTTCATGAGGACCTGATTGCGCGTGGCCGAGATGCCTTCTTCTCCGAGTCGGTCCACCGTCACCGGTCCATAGAGCCCGCCGGGATTGGCGATCACGAGGCGATCCGGGAACATCTGAATCTGCACCGGGGTACCTCGCGACTTCCACAATGGGCGAAGAGGCATCGCCATGCTATGGCCACAACTGGTAGGCGCGGCCAGGGAGACGCCCACGCACCACACTTCTCCGCAGCGTTGACCGGAAGTACTGGACCGGGGCTTCAGCAATGTCGGTGGGCTTGCCATGTGTCGCTGATGTGCAGACCGACCGTGACGATTTCGCTGTACTCGGCGCGTGACCTGGCCACCTCAACGCCTTCCTAGATCACCTTGTTCACGTGAAGCACACTTCGCGCAAAGACCAGGAGGGTCGGGGACGAATGACCGATAGCGAAAATCTAGCCCTGGAGCCGGCGACGAGATTCGAACTCGTGACCTGCGCATTACGAGTGCGCTGCTCTACCACTGAGCTACGCCGGCCCGGACGGCCTCATTGTAGCAAACCCGGCCGCTCCCGCACCAGGGCACAGCACCAGGGCAGGGAGGTGCATCGTCAGGTGCGGCAGCGACGAACAGCAATTGGGCATGAAGGAATACGGGTGATGCGCGCGAACATCGCCACGAGAACCTGTCTTGGGGGTTCACGATGACTGAGCGGCTTTGGGAGATCTACGAGCAGCTCTGTCAGGTCGAGATGCTGGACCTCGACGAGTTCGTGCGCCGGCTCAGGAACAAGGAGTTGGGCGAGTTCCCGCGAAGCGACGTCGTCGCGTTCCTGCGCGAGATCGAAGCCAACATGCTAAACAACATCCACACCAAAGCGATGGAACACCAGCGCTACGCCGAGATGGCCGATCAGGTTAGCGAAGACACCCACCTGCTGTTCGATGAGCTGATCGAGGACATCGAGCGCTCCTAGCGGGGCCCGCCCTACACCAGGAAGGTCCCGTTCCGGTAGATCACCTCGCCGTCGGCCCAAACCTCGCTTTCGGTCCGCAGGTCGCAGATCATGTCCCAGTGCAGCCCTGACGTGTTGGTGCCGCCGGTCTCGGGGTAAGCCGCGCCTACTGCCAGGTGCACGGTGCCGCCGATCTTCTCGTCGAACAGGATGTTCTTCGTGAACCGGGTGATGCCGTAGTTCAACCCAAAGGCGAACTCCCCGAGCACGCGGGCACCTGCATCGAGATCTAGCATCGTGCGTAGGAACTCCTCGCCCTTCTCCGCCGTTGCCTCGACCACGCGCCCTTCGGCGAAGGTCAGGGTGATCCCGTGCACCTCGCGCCCGCTGTAGATGGCCGGGAACGAGAACCTCACGCGGCCGGCCGTGGCGTTCTCAATCGGTCCGGTGAAGACTTCGCCGTCGGGGAAGTTGTGCTCGCCCGCCGCGTTGATCCACCGGCGGCCGCCCGTGCGCACGGTCAGGTTAACGTCCGGACCCGCAAGCCGCAGCTCGTCCTTCGTCTCCAGCAGGCGCACGATGCGCTCCTGATCCCGCCGCACCTTCTCCCACGCCGCGACGGGATCAGGATGGTCAAGCAGCTCCGCGCCAAACACGAACTCCTCGTACTCGGCCAGCGACATCTCGGCGTCCTGGGCATCGGCATGCGTGGGGTACTGGGTGCCGCACCAACGCAGCGCTCCCTCCGCGGCGCGCTCGAGGAACCGCCGGTTCAGGGCTCGGGTGGCCTCGCGGCGAATGGCCTGGCGGGCGGGGTCCACGCCGGTCAGGGACCGGGTGTTGTAGTGCGCCCAGATCCCAAGTTCGGCGTCAATCTTCTCGACCTCGTGCTCGAGCAGGGGAGAGACGTACCTCAACTGTTCATCGGTCGCCTTCTTGAGATACAACTCGTCAAGACCGTCAATGCTCACGCGTGTGTGGACGTGCGCGCCGGCTTCAAGGGCCGCGCGATAGGCCTCGGCGATGAGTGGCGCGGCCAGCGCCGGACCGGAGATGCGGACGAGCTGTCCTGGCCGCACCTTGAGCGAGTAGTGGGTCAACACCTCTGCGAGCTTGGCGAGGCGCGGGTCAGTCATTGCGTACCTCCAGGGGTGGTGGGCGGTGCAGGTTTTGAACCTGCGGCCTCATCCGTGTGAAGGATGCGCTCTTCCACTGAGCTAACCGCCCACGAAGACGGCAAGGAATATTATAGGTCCGTGCCAAAACTAGCGTCAAGGAAGGCCATGACCCAGTACTCCTCTCTCGCCGCGCTCAACTCCGCCATAGTTGCATGCCGCCGGTGCCCGCGGCTTGTGGCCTACCGGGAAGCCGTGGCTCGGCTGCGCAAGCCGCGGTACAGCTCGTGGGACTACTGGGGCCGGCCGGTGCCCGGGGTCGGGGATCCACGCGCCCGCATCCTGCTGGTCGGCCTCGCCCCAGCCGCGCACGGCGCCAACCGCACCGGGCGCATGTTCACCGGCGACGGCTCCGGGGAGTTCCTGACCGCGGCGCTTCACCGGGCAGGCCTGGCCTCCCAGCCCACCTCTGAGCACCGCGGCGATGGGCTGCGGCTCCGCGGCGCATACCTTGCCTCCGCGGCTCGCTGCGCGCCGCCGGGCAACAAACCCCTACCGGAGGAACTGGACGCCTGCCGGGAATACCTGGTTTCGGAACTCCGGCTTCTGCGCGGCCTACGGGTGATCGCCGCGCTGGGGCGGGTCGCGTTCGACGCGGTGCTGCGCGCGGTCTCGGACCTCGAATGGCAGCGCCCTTATCCGCGGCCCGCGTTCGCACACGGGGCTGAGGCCTCGCTCGCGCGGCCATCCGGCCGGCCGGTGGTGCTGATCGCCTCCTACCATCCCAGCCGCCAAAATACCCAGACCGGTAGACTGACCGCCGGGATGCTCGATCGGGTGGTGCGCCAGGCGGCCCTGCTCGCGGAGAGACGCGCGTGAGAATGGACGCTTCTATCCGAGGCCTGCTCGCCGTCATCATCGTTTCCACGCTGGTCAGGACTGCCGCGGTCTTCGGCGTGCCGATCATGGACGACGAGACCCACTACTGGGTCTGGTCCAGGCACCTGATGTGGGGCTACCCGGACCACCCCCCGATGATCGCCGGCCTTGTGGCAGCCAGCACGCGGTTGATGGGCGACTCGGTGGCGGCCATCCGGTTCTTCCCCTTGCTGCTGGGCGCCGCGTCCACGCTGGCCATATACGCGCTGGCGCGCGGACTCTTCGGGCCTCCGGCCGGACTGCGCGCAGCGGTGCTGTTTGCGATCTTGCCTGCCTTCGCGGTTGGCGGCATCATGACGGCCCCGGACGCGCCGTTCGCATTCTTCTGGCTGCTGGCGATGCTGCTGGCCTGGAAGGCCACCCGCGGTGCGCGATGGGCATGGCCGGCCGCAGGCGCCGCGGTCGGGCTGGTCATCCAGAGCAAGCTCGCCGGAGGCGTGCTCGCGCTCTCTCTGGCTGGATTTGTCCTGGCCACACCCAACCAGCGCCAATGGCTGCGTACCCCGGGGCCGTATCTGGCAATTCTGGCAGGTGCGCTCGTGCTGGCGCCCCTGGTCTGGTGGAACCTCACTCACGGATGGGCCACGGTGGTGCGCGCAGGGGTCATTGTACCCTGGATCAAGCCCACGACGCCGCTGATCAACCTCGCGGTGTACCTGGGCTCACAGTTCCTCTTCTTTGCACCGATGGGATTCGCGGTGCTGATGGCGGGGCTGGTGGGATCGGTCAGGCGGGCACGCACAGACGAGAGGTTTGTGTTTCTCCTCTGGTGTGCCCTTCCCACGCTGGCGCTGATGGCAATGGGCAGCCTTGGAGCGCTGGCCAAGCCCCACTACACGGGCCCGGCGCTGCTTGCCGCGGCGGTCGCGGCGGCCGGGCTGTGGGACACCTGGAAGCCGCAGCGCTTGCTGCGCGGTGCCGTGGCCAGCAGCGCTGTGCTAACCCTGGCGATCGTCTTGCTTGCCGCCGTGCCCAACCCGGCGTTGCGCGTGTTCCACGCCGAGGCGCAAAGCTGGCCCAGGGTCGCGCTTGAGGTGGAGCGCTTACTGAAGGAGCAAGGCCCCGAGGGGACCGTCTTCATTCTGGCCGAGACGTATCAGACGGGCAGCCAGCTCATCTATGCCATGCACAACCGCGCACCGGTGGTCGTGTCGTTCAGGGGGTTCAACTTGTGGGAGCCGCCGGAGCGGTGGCTGGGGCGCAACGGCGTCTACATGCAGCATCCCAGCGCCGCGCCCAAGGACCGCCTTCCGGACGCGTTCGGGCACATGGGCTCTCCCTCGGTGGTGCCCATCATGGCAGGCCGAGAGGTCCTGCTCTATCCGGGCTTCGGCTTCAGGGGACTGAGGTAGCGTTGACCTTGATGATCGCCGCGGCCTCGAGCGCTCCGGCGAGACTCTCGGCACGCTCGGCGATGATGGAGCAGATCGCCCCGGGGTGGTGGCGCACCGGTGCACCGTGGCCGTAGGGCGCGTCCAGCGTTGCGCCGCCGGGCGAGAGGAGCAGCTCCCTGAGCACGGCCACCGCCACCGAGGCGGCCTGTGTGATCTGCTCGATGGCCGCATGCCGGGCGCGGATTGTCTCCGCGCCGGCACCTCCGTCTGTGCCCCCTGCCGTGGCCTCGTCCCGAGCCCGCTCGTCCGCGCCCTTCTGGATTGCCCTCAGCGCCTGGTCAACGTCTTCCAGGAGAGATGGCAGATCTGATGTGTCGCGCGGCGCCTGCCCTGTGGCGGGATTGTGCTTGATGCGAACGGCACGTTCCCGGAGGGCGGCCGCGGTGCGCCGGAGCCGCCTGGCGTGCTCGACAGAGGTCGCCGCGCGCGCGTCGGCTGATGTATAATCGGCAAAATGCTGGTCGGTCGTCATCAGGGATGCAGGGAACTCTGCGTTCGCCGTCATCGTAGCATCTGCGTATGCCGGACGGCAACGGTGCGATCCTGCCTGAACGACAATCTGATAATCCACTCACAAGGGTGAAGGTTACATGTGGCGTCCAATCCGGTCCGTATTGATGCTGGCGGTGGTGGTTGCGCTGGTCGCCGGCGCCGCCCAGTGGATCTCCAGGCGTTCGGCTGCCAAGGAGACGGCGCCTCCGCGAGAGCGGCCCGCGCCGCTGGTCCGGACAGAGACCGTGGACCCCACGAACCTGGTCGAGCAGGGCAGTTTCCCCGGCGATGTGCGCGCTTCGGCCGTAGTGGACATAGTATCGCGCGTACCGGGCCGTCTCGGCGCAGTTATGGTGAAGGAAGGAACGACGGTTGCGGCGGGCGGGCTCGTGGCGCGCCTCGATGATCCCGAGCTCGACTTGACGATCAGGCAGGCCGAGGCCTCGGTAGAGGTGCAGCGCACCCGACTGGTTCAACTGCAAGCCGCGCCGCGCGGGCCTGAGGTGGCCCAGGTGGAGGCGACCGTCGCCCAGGCCGAGACCTCGCTGGCGCAGGCCGAGCGTGATCTGGCGCGCACCCAGCAACTCTTCGCCGACGGCTTGGTGGCAAGGGCGGCGGTGGATCGGGCCCAGACCGACGTCGAACTGGCAAGGGCCCGCCTCCGAGGCGCGCGGGAGCAGCTTGCCCTCGTCCGCCACGGCCCGCGCCCCGAGGACATCGCGGCCCAGGAGGCACAGATCCGGCAGGCGGAGGCGACCGTCGCCCAGATCCGCGCAAGGTTGAGGGAACTCCGCATCACGTCACCGATCAGCGGCGTGGTTACCCGCGTCGGCGTCGAGCCCGGCGCGGTGATCTCGACCCAGACCGTGGTCGCCACCGTAGCAAAGGTGCAGCCGATCGAGGTGCACGTGCCACTGCCTGAAACCGACCTGGTTCGGCTGCGCAGGACCAGCACGGTCAAGATACTGGTGGACGCGCTGCCGGGTCGCCTGTTCGAGGGGACGATAGCCCGAACCGCTCCTGCGCTGGACGCGGGATCTCGGAGCGCCCGTGCGGTAGTGGTGCTTCCAAACGCCGACCGCGCGCTGCGTCCCGGCATGTTCGCGAGGGTGACGATCGTGTTCGACGAGCGCCAGGCGATCGTGGTGCCCTCCGACGCCGCCGTGCGGCGGGGCGATGTCTCCGTGGTGTTCGTGCTCAAAGATGACACGGTCGAGGAACGCCCGGTGCGCGTGGGATATGTGGAGGGCAGCCGGTCCGAGATTGTTGAGGGACTGAGCGCCGGCGAGACGATCGTGACGCTGGGCCAGCAGGGGCTCCGCGACGGCATGAAGGTCCGCACGAAGCCATGAACCTCTCACGCTTTGCCATCGCAAAGCCCGTCACCACGGCGATGGCGTACCTGGCCATAGCCTTCCTGGGTGTGGTCGCGTTCGTGCGGCTCCCCGTGGACCTCCTCCCCGACATCTCCTACCCGACCCTGTCGGTGATCACGAACTACTCCGGCGCCGGGCCTCAGGAGGTCGAACGCGAGGTTACGGTCCTGTTGGAGAACGCCTTCAGCACCGTGCCGGGCGTCACCGAAGTCTCCTCCAACTCGATCGAGGGACGCAGCTCCATTACGCTCCGGTTCCCGTGGGGCACGGACCTTTCCGCCGCGGCCAACGACGTGCGGCCGGCAATAGACAGGGTACGCAGCCGGCTGCCCTCCGGTGCGGAGACGCCGCGGCTGTCCAAGTTCGATCCCAACCTGATGCCCATCGTGCAGATCGCCATCGAGGGGCAGGGGG
The DNA here is from genome assembly GCA_046598155.1 of bacterium. Lineage (GTDB taxonomy): Bacteria > Sysuimicrobiota > Sysuimicrobiia > Sysuimicrobiales > Humicultoraceae > VGFA01. The sequence continues at coordinate 11,524 of JBKJJG010000252.1, forward strand.
ATCTGAGCGCACTCCGCGATCTGGCCGAGAACGAGTTCCGGCCGCGCCTGGAGCAGGTCGAGGGCGTGGCCAACGTGGACGTGCGCGGGACGCAACAGAAGATCATCCAGGTGCGCCTCGACGCCCGACGGCTGGAGGCACTGGGGGTCTCGGATCGGGAGGTCGCACAGGCGCTGCGCGCCGAGAGCACCAGCGACCCCGGGGGAGACGTGCGGGTCGGCGCCCAACGACGGATCGTCCGGACGGTCGGCCGGTTCGCCTCTCCGGATCAGATCGGGCAGACCGTCGTGGCCGTCCGCGGGGGCGTGCCCGTGCGGGTGGTTGACGTCGGCCGCGTCGAGGATACCCTAGCCGACGCTACGTCTATCTTCCGAATCAACGGCCGCCCGGCGGTCCTGATCGCGGCATCCAAGCAGTCCGGAACGAACACGGTCGCGGTCGCCAGCCGGGTCCTGCGCGTCGCCAGCCAGATTGGCGAGCAGTTCCCGCAGGTGCAGCTCACCACCGTCAACGACGGGAGCAGGTTCATCCGCCGCTCGGTGCTAAACGTCCAGCAGGCCGCCATGATCGGATCTGTGCTCACGGTCATTGTGTTGCTGATATTCCTTCGCAACGTCGGCAGCACGCTGATCATCTCCACGGCCATCCCTATCTCCGTGCTGGCCACGTTTCTATTGATGTTCTCGGGTGGACTCACGCTCAACCTGATCACGTTCGGCGGGCTGGCGCTGGCCATCGGCATGCTGGTAGACAGCTCCATCGTCGTGCTCGAAAACATCTTCCGCCACCGCGAGGAGGGCCGGCCTCCGCGGCTGGCCGCTGAGGAGTCCACCCGCGAGGTTGGCACCGCCATTGTGGCCAGTACCCTTACCACGATCGTGGTGTTTCTGCCGATGTTCTTCACCACAGGGATTTCCAGCGTCATGTTCCGGCCGCTGGCCTACGTCGTGACTTTCTCGCTGGCGTGCTCGCTGGTGATCGCGCTGACGCTGATCCCATCGCTGGCGTCACGGGCGCTAACGATCGGGCACGGCAGGGGCCTGGCAGGTCGCCTGGCTACCGCGGTCGAGCGGAGGCTACTGGTCCTCGAGGACGCCTTCCGTCGCCTGTTGATGGCGGTAATGCGCAGGCCCAGCCTGGTGGTGCTGCCTTCCATCGCCCTCGTGGTGCTCACCTGGTCGGCGCTGCCGCTGATCGGCCGCGAGACCTTCCCCAGCGCGGACGAGCGCGAGCTGTTCATGATCGTGAACCTGCCGCGGGGAACTGCGCTTGAGGTGTCGGACCGCACGGCCCGCCGCCTCGAGCAGACGCTGGTCGAGGAAACGCCGGGCGTTGGAATGGTTGCCACCTTCGTCGGCGGCGGCTTCGGCGGCGCGGGGGCATCACACGCCACCACCTTCCGGGTCCGCCTGGAGCCAGGCGCCCCGGCCACCCGGGAGGTCATCGCGGACCTGAGGCGTCGTATCCAGGTGCCGGGCGCGACCATCATCTTCCGGCCAGCCAGCTCGCTGTTCATCTTCCGGTCTCCGGATCCAATCAGCATTGACCTTCGGGGATTCAACCTCGAGGCCGGGAACGCAACCGCGCGCCGGCTGCGCGGGGTTTTGGAAAACGTACCGGGCGTCACCGACCTTCAAGTGAGCCGCGAAGAGAGCGCCGAGGAGTTCGTGGTACAGGTGGATCCGGCCAGGGCCGCGACCTTCGGGATGACCGCCGCCCAGGTCGCGGGCTCGGTCAAGACCTACGTCGGTGGAACGACCGTCGCGCTGTTCCGCAGCGAAGGCGACGACATTGACGTGGTCGTGCGCCTGCAGGAGTCCGACCGAGCCACACCGGACCAACTGGGCGGCCTGCCCATAGCCACGCCGCGCGGCATCGTGCCGTTGAGGCAACTCGCCACGATCGCGGGCGCGCCAGGGCCCACGCAGATCCAGCGCCGCAACCGGGAACGCATCATCACGGTGACGGGCAACATCAGCGGGCGTGAAATCGGTGCCGCCCTGCGCGACGTTCGCTCCACGGTGCTCGCGGAACGCCTGCCCCGAGGGTTCTCGGTCGCCTTCGGCGGCGAGTTCCAGGATCAGCAGGAGTCATTCGCTCAGTTGTTCACGGGTTTCCTCATGGCGCTCGTCCTGGTCTACATGGTAATGGCCTCGCAGTTCGAACGGCTGCTGGAACCGTTTCTGATAATGGCCGCGGTGCCGTTCGCGCTGGTCGGCGTCGTGGCCGCGCTGCTGCTGACAGGCACGACGCTCAACGTCCAATCCGGCCTGGGCACAATCGTGCTCGTCGGAATCGCGGTCAACAACGCCATCGTGCTCATGACATACTCGCTGCAGTTGCAGGATGAGGGCGTGCCCCTGCGGGAGGCGATTGCGCGGGCCGGCCAGCGCCGGCTGCGGCCGATTCTCATGACGACGCTGAGCACCGTGTTCGGACTGCTGCCGCTGGCGATCGGATTCGGGGAAGGGTCTGAGATGCAGTCACCGATGGCCCGGGCGATCGTGGGCGGGCTGATTACCTCCTCGATCGGCAGCCTTCTGCTCATTCCCGCGCTGTACGTGCTGATGGACCGCGCGGCCCAGTGGGTGCGCGGCCGCGACAGGCGCGTCGTGCCCGAAGGCGTGGTGGAACCGGGCGACGGGAAGTAGGGCAGCGACGACGAGTAACACCAGGAGGCTCCCCCGCGTGGGGGAGCCTCCTCTGCAGAACCCCTCAGGACTTCGGCTTCGCCGACCAGATCCAGATTGCGAGAACCACGTTGATGATCAACGGAACGAGCGCTGTACGGGCCGTGAACAGGTTCGTCGTCCAGGCCCACACGAGGAACACCGCGCTGATCAGCAGGGCGAATACCAGGGCGGTCGCAAGGCCGCCGTACTTCTCGATGTCGCCTGCGATGAACCAGATCACTACGCCGAACCCGAGTAAGAGACCCGAGAGCGTGAGGAGCAACGCCGGATCTTTGCCCTCGTGACCGAATATGCCGGCAGCAAGGGACGGGGAAAGAGTAGCAAGCCCGAGAAGGATGCAGTAGATGGCGTCCAGCATTACGGGCAAGCGGAGCTTTTCCACACCTATCACCTCCCCAGAAGTAGTTCACGGGGAGCGTTCCACATTCGCGGGCATCATCCTGCAGGGAATCGGGGCTGGAGGCGGCTGCGCTCTCGTGAGACGCGATGGTGCCCCCAGCGGGATTCGAACCCGCGTTACCGGC
>JBKJJG010000253.1:0-3084 GCA_046598155.1 bacterium
CCCGCCGGTAGGGCCGGTCGTTGAGCATCGCGTCGAGGGCATCGGCCACCGCCACGATGCGGGCCTCGATGGGGATCTCCTCCACCTGCAGGCCTCGCGGGTAGCCAAGCCCGTCCCAGCGCTCGTGGTGGCAGTACGCGATCTCCTCGGCGAGCTGCAGCAGCGGGTAACGACCTCCCGTCAGGATCTTCGCGCCGATGGTGGTGTGGGTTTTCATGATCTCGAACTCCGGGGGCGTTAGCCGGCCCGGCTTGAGCAGGATGGCGTCCGGGATCCCGATCTTGCCCACGTCGTGCAGCGGCGCGGCCCGGCCGATCAGCTCGACGTGAGGCTCGGGCAGCCCGAGGTGCCGGGCCAGGCTGGCCGAGATCTCACCCACGCGGCGGGTGTGCTGGCCGGTGTCGTCGTCGCGGTACTCGGCGGGCAGCGCCAGGCGCTGGAGGGTCTCGACGTGCGCCTCCTCTGCCTCACGGGTGCGATTCCTGACCCTTTCCTCCAGGTGGAGGTTATGGTCCTTGAGTTCGAGATGCAGTAGCCGCGTCGTCAGCAGGTTCTTGATCCGCAGCATCGCCTCGGTCTGGTCCGATGGCTTCACCAGGAAGTCCATCGCGCCGCTGGCCAGTGCTCTCTGCCGCGTCGCCAGCGTCATGTCGGCGGTCATAACCAGGATGGGCAGATAGGCGCCGTCCGGGATCAGGGGCCTGAGCTGCTCCATGACCTGAAAGCCGTCGAGATGGGGCATCATGAGGTCCAGCACGATCAGGTCGGGCCTGAACTCGGAGAACTGCTCGACAGCCTGGCGCGGGTCGGTGATCCCCTTGATATGGGAGTATCCCGCGCGCCGCAGCAGCGCCTCCATGAGCTGGACGTTGGCCTCCTGGTCGTCCACAATCAGGATTCGGGCGTTCTTGATCGCGTCCTCCTGCACGGTTCATCCCCCGCGTTCTCGCAGCGTCTCGTCGAGAACCTCCAGCAGCCTCCTCACGTCCAACGGCTTGGTCAGGAAGTCCCGCGCCCCCATGGCCAACAGCCGCCGGATCTGCCGTGGCGTGGCATCCGCGCTGATCACCACTACCGGGACCTCCCGCGTATCCTCCGCACCCCACAGGAGCCGCAGGACTTCCTCTCCACTGATATCCGGCAGGTGCAGGTCCAGCAGCACCAGGTCCGGCCGGTGCTGCCGCGCCAGGTCAACCCCCAACCGCCCCTGCATCGCCGTCACCAGCCGCACCCCTGGCCGGTGCGCCAGCACCCGCTCGATCAAGTCTACGTTCGAGAGGTTGTCCTCGATGTACAGCACCGTGCGGGACCGGCCGGGAACAGCGGCCTCAAGCCCTGTCGGTCCGGCCTCGCCGGCTTCCACCGGGCGTCGGTGCTGCTCCACCGGGCCTTCCGCCAGGCGCAGTTCCACCCAGAAGCTGCTCCCCTGGCCCACAACGCTGTCGACTCCCATGCTCCCGCCCATCAGCTCGGCCAGACACCTGGACAGCGCCAGGCCCAGCCCGGTTCCCTCTATACCACCCGCCTGCGCTGACCCCAGGCGCGCAAACGGCACAAACAGGTGCTGCATCTCCTCCGGCGGGATGCCGGGGCCAGAGTCGGTCACCTTGATGCGGAACCGGTCCTCTGGCTCCTGATGGCAAGTGATGGCCACCATGCCTCCCTCGCGGTTGAACTTCACCGCGTTGGACAGCAGGTTGAGCAGCACCTGCTTCAGCCGCTGCCGGTCGGCTTGCACGTGGCGAGCGTCCGCACTGCCGGGTTCGTAGGCGAGCCGGATGCGGCGCTCGGCTGCCAGGGGCGCCACCAGATCGAGTGTCTCCTGCACCACTTCCACCACTCGCACCGCCTCGGGCGAGATGGTCAGCCGTCCAGCCTCGATGCGGGCGATGTCCAGCACCTCGTTGATCAGGTCCAGCAGGTGTCGGCCGCCCTTGAGGATGTGCTTCACGCCCTCTCGCTGCTCCGAGGTAAGGTCGTCCATCTCTAGTAGCTGGGCAAAGCCCAGGACAGCGTTCAGCGGCGTGCGCAGCTCGTGGCTCATGCGCGAGAGGAACTCACTCTTGGCCTGGTTGGCCCGGTCAGCTTCTTCCTTGGCACTCCCCAGCTCGGCAGTGCGCTCGGCCACCCGCTGCTCCATCTCGGCGGCGTGCCGCTGCACCTGCTCAAGGAGACCGGACAGCGCATCGGCCATGCCGTCGAAGGCACGGGCCAGGCGCCCCATCTCGCCCTGAGCATACGGCACGCCCGAGCGCGCCGTGAGGTCGCCCGCGGCCAACCGCCCGGTCGCGTCCACCAGGGCCCGGACCGGGCGCATGACGAAGACCCCGGCTATCAGCCAGAACGCGGCCATCACCATCAGCCCTATCAGCACCAACCCGCCCACGGTGCGCGCCAGGAGGCGATCCACCCCGGCGAACGCGACGTCCTCGGGGATGCCGACGCTTATGTAGACCCGCCCGGCTTCCGGAGAGGCGCCCAGCGCCGTGAACGCGTACAGGCGCGTGACGCCATCTGGACCAGCGGCGCGGACCGTGCCCTCGGCCTGACGGCTTGTCATGATCTGGAAGATGGCGGCTTCAGGGGCGGTCTTTCCCACCCACCGGCCGGGATCGGGGTAGCGGACCAGGATTGTGCCGGAGGAATCCCAGAGGGAGAGCGCCGCCCCTTCGGGCAAATTGGCACGGGCGGCAACCTGGTTCATCCACTCCAGGTTCAGGGCGGCGTAGACCACCGCGTCAACCTTGCCGGCCGCGGTGAGGATGGGACGGGCGAGCACCACCGTGGCCTTGCCGGTGATGCGGCCGATGATATAGTCGCCGATCGCAAACCCGCGCGTCCGGACGGCGCGCTGGAACCAGGCGCGGTCAGCGGCGTTGACCGAACCTGGGGCGGGAACTGCGGTGCAGTTGACCGCGCCGTCCCGCGCCGCGGCGCCCAGGTTGATGTAGTGGGAATGCTGCTCCAGCATGCGGGCGAGGAGCCTGCTGCATGCGACCGGATCGCGGTCGCGCACCTCAGGGAGATGGGCTAGCATCAAAAGGACGAGCCGCGTCGCCTCGATGAGCCGGTCGTGCTCGGCGG
>JBKJJG010000270.1:0-9145 GCA_046598155.1 bacterium
CGGCCCCGCAGGACCCGCGGCCGGAGCGGCCGGACGTGGCTTTGGGTCGGGATTGCGGTGCTGGTCCTCGTTGCTTACATGGTCTCAAGGCTCTTCTAATGGAGGCTGCCGTGTTCACGACGATTCTCTACCCTACGGACGGGTCCGAGCACGCTCGCAAGGCGCTGACCATCGCCGCCGGCATCGCCCGCCGCTACGGCGCGACCGTGGTCGTGCTGGCAGCCTTCGATCCCCTGCCCAGGGATCTGGGGTCACCCTACCTGGAGGAGCTCATGACAAAACGGCTGTCGGCAAGCGAGGCGCTTGTTCGGGAGGCGGCAAAGGTCCTGGAGGAAGAGGGCGTCGCCTACGAGGAGTCGGTGCTGGAAGGCCCTGCCGCTCACGCCATCCTGGACGTGGCGCGTGCCCGCGGGTGCGATCTCATCGTGATGGGCTCACGCGGGCTGGGCAGGGTTGGCGTGGCGCTGCTGGGGTCCGTCAGCACGCGTGTGATCCACGAGGCACACTGTCCCGTACTGGTTGTTAGGTAGTCGCACACGAGAAGGAGGCAGGCAGATGACGCGGTGGAAAGCGCTCCCGGTTCTTCTGGTAGTGGTGACCCTGCTGGCCATGGCCGCAGGCAGCGGCGGCGCGGGCCCGGCGCGCGGGGGCACGCTTACGATGGTGATCGGCTCGGATCCTCCCTCGCTCGACCCGCACCGCACGCCGTCGGTCAGCATCGCGCACGCGGTGATGTAAGAAACCCTGGTGACCGTGGACCGGCGCACCGGCGAGTTCATCCCGGGGCTGGCCGAGTCCTGGGAGGTTTCCCAGGACGGCACCGCGATCACATTCAAGCTCAGGCGGGGGGTGAAGTTCCACGACGGCACCCCGTTCAACGCGGCCGCGGTCAAGACCACGTTCGACCGCCTGGTGAGCAAGGAGACGAACGCGCCGGGCGCCTCCTGGGTCGGCACGTTGACGCGAACCGATGTGGTGGACGACCTCACCGTGCGGCTGGTCTTCTCCAAGCCGTACGCGCCGATCTTCTCGTCGCTGCGAATCTCGTTCCTGGCGATCCTCTCCCCGACGGCCATCGCGAAGATGGGCGCCGACTACGGCCAGAACCCTGTCGGAACCGGACCGTTCCGGTTCAAGCAGTGGATTCCAAACGACCGGATCGTCTACGAGCGCAATCCCGACTACGCCTGGGGACCCGCGCACTACAAGAACCGCGGCGCGCCCAACTTCGACCAGCTCATCATCCGGATCGTACCCGACGAGTCCACGAGGGTAATCGCGTTCGAGCGGGGCGACATTGACATCCTGCCTGGCGCTCCGGCCCGCGATGCCAGGCGCATGATGCGCGAGGGCAAGTTCCCGTACATCCAGATCCCGACCACCAGCGGCACCTACCTGGGCCTGAACGTCAAGAAGCCGCCCATCAACGACGTTCGCGTGCGCCGGGCAATCGGACACGCGACCAACACCGACGAGGTTGCGCGCATCGCGCTGGAGGGCCTGGCGGTGCCGATGCTGAGTCCGATCGCGCCGACGATCTGGGGCTACTGGGATGGGGTGAAGCAGTTCGCGCTCAACCACGACCCCGATCGCGCCAGGGCACTGTTGGCCGAGGCCGGCTACCGGCCGGGGCCGGGCGGGGCGATGATGAAGGACGGCAAGCAGTTGGAGTTCACTGTCTGGACCTACGCCCGCATGACCAACGTGCGCGTGGCCGTCGTCCTGCAGTCGCAGCTTCGGGTGGCCGGCATCAAGCTGAACATCGAGCAGATGGAGCCCGCAACGCTCCTGGCCTCAACCCAGCGCGGGGAGCACGACGCGATCCTGATCTCGTACGGGTGGCCGGACGCCGACATCCTCTACTACTTCTTCCACAGCAGCCGGCTGGCGACGACCAACCGCGTGCACTACGTCAACGCTCAGGTGGACAAGCTGCTCGAAGACGGACAGACAACCGTGGACACGACCAAGCGGCTGGAGGTCTACAAGCAGCTCCAGCGGATTCTGCTGGCGGAGGTGCCCTGGGTGCCGCTGGCGTCGGAGCTTTCGGTCAACTTCAATCAATCGTACGTTCAGGACGTCTACTACGACAAGTTCGGGAACCTGCTGCTGTTGGACGCGTTCCGGACGCGGTAGGTGATCGGGCGGCAGGCAGCCCGAGGCGGGATCGAGTGAGCTGAGCCGTGCTTCGCTACGTGGCCAGGCGGCTGCTGCACTTGATCCCCGTTCTTCTGGGAATCTCGTTCCTGGTGTTCCTGCTCGTCCATCTGGTCCCGGGGGATCCGGTCCGCGTCATGCTGGCGGACGCCGGATCCCCGGAGCAGGTGGAGCGGATGCGCCGGCAGCTTGGCCTGGACCGGCCGATCTACGTTCAGTACGCCTCGTTCGTCGTGCGCGCCGTGCAGGGGGACTTCGGACGGTCCATCCATACGCGCCGGCCGGTGGCGCAGGAGGTAGCGTTCCGGATTCCCTACACGGTGCGCATGGCGGTGGCGGCCACGCTCGTCGCGGTCGCGCTGGGAGTGGTGCTGGGCGCGATCGCGGCGATGCACCACCAGTCGGCGCTCGACTACGGCACCATGGTGGTCGCGCTGGCGGGCGTCTCGCTGCCGAACTTCTGGCTTGGCCTGGTGCTCATCCTCGTGTTCTCCCTCCACCTGCGGTGGCTGCCCCCGGCCGGCGCGGACAGTTGGCTGCACCTGATCCTGCCCGCGGTCACGCTGGGCACCAGTTCCTCCGCCATCATCGCCCGCCTGACGCGCTCGTCCATGCTGGAGGTGTTGCGCCAGGACTACATCCGCACCGCGCGCGCCAAGGGCGTGGGCCCCCGCCGGCTCGTGTACCGGCACGCGCTCAAGAACGCGATGATCCCGGTGGTCTCGATCGTTGGGATGCAGTTCGCCAGTCTGCTGGGCGGCGCGGTGATCGTCGAGACCGTGTTCGGGTGGCCGGGAATAGGCCGGCTGGCGGTGGACGCGATCTTCACCCGCGACATTCCCGTGATCCAGGCGGTGGTGCTGGTGGCGGCGGTGATCTTCGTCTTCATGAACCTGCTGGTGGATCTGCTCTACGGCCTGCTGGATCCCCGCATCCGGTACGGATGATGGACGCCGGGCGATCGCACTGGGCGATCGGATTCAGCCGGATGCGCCGCAACCGCGGCGCCGCGGCCGGCGCGATCATCGTGCTGCTGTTCATCGCGGCCTCGGCGCTGGCGCCGTGGCTGACCGACGACGACCCAATACAGGTGCAGTTCGACCAGCGCTTCGCGTCGCCGTCGGTGCGGCACCCGCTGGGAACCGACTCGTTCGGCCGGGACCTGTTGAGCCGCGTGCTCTACGGCGGTCGGCTCTCGCTCTCGGTGGGGTTGATCGCCATCGTCATCTCGGACGCGATAGGCATCCCGCTCGGGCTCATCTCCGGGTACCGGGGGGGACGGTTTGACGACGTCGTGATGCGGCTCGTGGACCTGTGGCTGGCGTTTCCCGGCCTGCTGGTGGCGATCGCGATCGTGGCCGTCCTCGGCCCGGGCCTGCAAAACGTCATGATTGCCATTGGGATCGGCGGCATCCCCGGACTCGTGCGGCTGGTGCGCGGCAACGTGCTTTCGGTGCGGGAGCAGGAGTTCGTGGACGCGGCGCGCGCGACCGGAGGAGGCGACGCGCACATCGTGCGCGTGCACATCTTCCCCAACGTGCTGGCCCCGATCGTTGTGCTCACCACGCTGCGCCTGGCCGGCGCGATCCTCTCGGGAGTGGGCCTCAGCTTCCTGGGCCTGGGCGCGCAGCCACCATCCCCTGAGTGGGGCGCGATCGTCGCCGAGGGAAGGGCCTACCTGCGCGAGGCGTGGTGGGTTTCGACGCTGCCCGGCGTGGCAATCTTCATGACGGTAATAGGGTTCAACCTGCTGGGCGACGGCCTGCGGGACGCGTTCGACCCCAGGCTGCGCTAGTCCGGCGGGAGGCCGCCGTCAACCCGGATGCCTCGGGCGGTATCCCAGCGTCTTGCCTGTCCGCAAGCCGGATGATGCCAGCGCGCACGCCACCAGGTACCCGGCGGCAACCGGGTCTACAACCGGCACGCGAAGGTCATCCTGCAGGCGCGCCGCGGTCCCTGTCAGCGCAGCGCACCCCAGGATGATCCCCTCCGCGTGGTCTTCGTCCCTGGCGGCCCGCGCTTCCCGGTGGATCGCCTGGTAGCAGCCCTCCGGGTCGTCCTGGATCGCCTGAACCGATAGCTCAATGGATCTCCAGGCGCAGATGCGGTGCGCCATCCCGGTGTGGCGCGCGTTCTGCTCCATCTTCGGCAGCCACTTCCAGTCCCCGATCAGAACGGCCAACCGCGAGGCAAGAAAACCGCCCATCAGAATACTCGCCTCGGCGATTCCGACAACCGGGATCTCCAGCGCCTCCCGCAGCTCCCACATCCCGGGATCGTAGAAGCAGCCGATGCTGACCGCCTCGATGGCGTGCGCCTCCACATAGCCAGGAAGGACCCGGAGCATCTGCCCAACCGCCGCATGCTCGTCGGTGAAGTGCTCAAGGTCCTCCGGGCCATCAGGAAGGTCAATCACGTGCGCGTCCGCGCCCGGGGTCAAAGCCGCCAGATAGGCCCTCACCTGCTCCACCCGACCCGGGCGGGCGCGGACCGGAATGACGTGCAGCACGGCGGGCATCGCCTCAGTAGCCCGGCACGCCCAGGTCCCGGCACGCGGCCACGATCTCGGGATGAACGTACTTGCCGTCCACCTGGAGCGGCTCTCCGTCCAGGTGGATCGTGGGGGCGGGCAGCACGCAGTCGGTGTGCGCGGCCGCCTTCCATCCCGTCGCCTTCATCTGTAGACCCTGCGTCCCGATCCCCATGGTGAAACAGCCGAACATGCGCTCGTCCTCGACAATACGCCCGGTCGGCTTGGTCACGCCGGGGTTGAAACCCAGCGAGTAGTGCGCCACCCGGTACATGTTCGGGTCGCCAAACGCTGCCAGCCACCGCTCGTAGATCCGCGCCTCCGGTCCACCCTCGAGACGCTTCACGATCCCCGATTCGATGGTCAGGGTCACGGGAGATCGAACGAGCCCCATTTCCGCGGGCGGCCATATTGTACCGTCAATCACCAGATGGCCGCTGATCGTGTTCTCCAACGGGCACCAGGAGATCTGGCCGCCGAGCATGATCGGCTCGCCGGGAGTGTCGGCCAGCTTGCCGGAGTGCCGGACGAAGCGGCCGCCGTTGTCCGCGGAGAGATCCGTACCGGCTGCGCTGGTCACACGCACGGCCCTGGCCTTCCCGACCGCGGCCTGCAGCCTCTCTCCGAGCGCCATCATCTTGGGATAGTCAACCTGGCCGATCGACCTCACCATCAGATCCACGTCCATGCCCGAGAGGCAGATGTAGCGCGCGCCGCGTTCCATGGCGCGGTGATAGGCGTTGGAGTACAGCAGGTAGCCCACCGCGTACTCGATCCAGACCTCGCTGTCCGCGATCGCGGCGGCGACTGGCCGCGGCGGCTCCTGTCCGCTTCCCAGCTTGGTCGGGTACCACAGGACGACGGGCACCGCGCCCGCCGCGTGGGCCGCGTTCGCCGTGGCCTCGACCACGCGGGGATCGCTGCTCGTGTCGGCGGTGATGACCACCGCCTCGCCCGGCTTCGCCAGCATGACCTGCTCCACCAGCTTGCGCGCGGCCCCTGCAACCTCGAACGACAGGTATTCTCTCAGCATCTCGGTGCCCAGCGCGAACCCCATGGCAGTGCCTCCTCTTCTCCGACGCTTCCTCGATCCGGCGTAACCCACCGGCCGCCCGCGATGACCGCCTCGCCGTCGAACCACAGATCGGGTCGGGGGAACACGAAATCCTGGTGATAGTCGGCGACCACGACCCCACCCAGGTGGCTGCCGTCACCAACGGCGAGGTGCACGGTGCCCTTGATCTTCTCCGCCTCCACCGTGATGTCGGTCCGGCGGGCGTGGGGATTCGTACCGATGCCCATCTCAGCGAGCATCCGTCGCGGCCGAGCATCCTCGCGTCGGCGGGGCAGGTCGAGGATCTCGGAGATCTCCGATCCGACCACGCCGCCGCCTTCCAGGGCAGTGACCTCACCGCGCTCGAGGTGGATCGTCATGGGCTCGCCCAACCCCGCGTGCCACCCGGGCTCGACCACGAGCAGGCCGTGCGCCGTGCCCTCAAGAGGTGCGCAGTACGCCTCGCCTGCCGGCAGGTTGCCCCAGGAACCACTCGCGGTATACATTCCGTCGTCGCTGCGGCCGTCCCGGCCCTCAACGCTGAACTCTACGTCGGTGCCGGCTGGGGTGGTGACGCGCACCTTGCTGGCGGCGGTAATCAGGCCGGCCAGCGCGTGCGTGGAGGAGGCCACTGCTTCGTAGTCCACGGCCATGGGCCCGTCCGGATAGAGCATCTCCGGAAGGAACCTGGGCATGCTGGCCACCCGCGCGCCCCGGCGGCACGCCTCCTCCCGCGCCTCGGTGTGCGACAGGGAGTAGGAAGTAATGGCAAGGACCACGTCCGCCTCCTGCATGGCCCGTGCGGCCTCCTCGGGCGGCTCGACACCGCTTCGTCCGGTGGAAGGGAACGTCAGAAACCGCACCGTGCCTCCGGGGAGGTACTCGCGCGCAAGGTCCGCCACGAGGCGAGCCAGGTAGGCCCGCCGGAGCATGGCCTCTACCTGGTCCGATCCGAGCTGCCCCCATTGCTCCGGCGTGGGAACGTCCGTAACGACGAGCACGCGCTCACCCAAGCGTACCCCCATGTTCACTCGCAGCATCGAGAGGACCCCCGGAGCGATTGCCGTGCGATCAACCCATGCCACTCGATCCACCTCCGCGCAGACCCGGTGCGCCGAACGCCCGGTCGTAGAGGATGCACCTGGCGTGGTGGTCCTGCCCGACCGGCACGAGCTCCGGGGTAACCCGGTCGCACCCTTCGATGCGCGCGTAGCACCGGGGATGAAAGGAGCACCCCGAAGGGACGTGGGCCGGGCTGGGGATCTCGCCACCCAGCGTGATCTTCTCGGGTATCAGCGCGCTCTCCTCATCGGACACGGTGGGAATCGTTGACAGCAGCGCCCGCGTGTATGGGTGCCTTGGGTCGCTGAACAGCGTGGCTACCGGCGCCGTCTCCACGACCTTGCCCAGGTACATCACCGCGATGACGTCCGCCACGTTGCGCACGAGGCTCAGGTCGTGGGAGATGACGAGGTAGGTCAGTCCCATGTCGCGCTGGAGACGGCGCAGCAGGGTGATAATCTTGGCCTGAACTGACACGTCGAGCGCCGAGGTGGGCTCATCCAGGACGATGAACCTGGGAGACAGGGCCAGGGCGCGGGCAATAGCGACGCGCTGGCGCTGGCCGCCGCTGAGGGCATGCGGGTACCGGAACATGAAGTCCCGGGACGGAAGCTCCACGCGCTCGAGGAGCTCGCCCACCCGGCGACGGCGCTCACCGGGCGTGCCGACCCGGTGAATCAACAGCGGCTCCTCGATGATCTCGTTGATGCGCCGGCGTGGGTTGAGCGAAGAGGCGGGATTCTGAAACACGATCTGCATCTTCTGGCGCACGGGCCGGAGCGCCCCGTCGTCGAGCGCCGTGATCTCGCAGCCGTCGAAGGTGATGCGCCCCGAGGTGGGCGGCAGCAGCCGCAGGATCACCCTGGCAAGGGTGGTCTTGCCCGAGCCGCTCTCGCCGACCAGGGCGAGCGTGGATCCCTCCTTGATGGAAAGGTTGACCCCGTCCACGGCCCTGACCTCTCCCACCCTGCGGCGTAGGAAACCCTGGGTAATGGGGAAATGCTTGACGACCGCCTCGGCCTCAACGAGTCCCATCACCTGCTCTCCTCGCGGGAGCCACTCTCCCCGCGGGAGCCACCGTCCTCGCGGGAACCGTGGAGGTGACAGGCGACCCAGCGACCTGGCTCGGCCTCAAGCAGGAGCGGACGGTGGAGGCGACAGATCTCCATGCGGAAAGGACAGCGGGGCTCAAACCGGCAGGCGGGCGGTGGGTTGACGTAGTCGGGGATGCGCCCCTCGATCCCCTCGCCCATCGTCCCGGTCAGGCGTGGAACGGCCGCCAGCAGCCCCTGGGAGTAGGGATGAAGCTGCCTGCGGAAGACCTCGGCGGCCGGCGCCACCTCGGCGATCTCGCCGCCGTACATGACGTAGATGCGATCCGAGACCAGCCGCGCCACCCCCAGGTTGTGGGTGATGTACAGTACCGACAGGCCCCCGGTGCGGACCAGCTCCCGCACCTCCAGGAGGATCTGGTCCTGCACGGACACGTCGAGCGCCGTCCCCAGCTCGTCGGCGATGAGTAGTTCTGGCCTGCCCACCAGCGCGAGGGCGATGAGCACTCGCTGGCGCATGCCCCCGGAGAGCTCTACGGGATACCGCCCGAGTGTGCCCTCCGGGTCGGGAATCCGCACCAGGCGCAGGATCTCCAGGCACCGTTGACGGACGGCCCCGGTGACGCGGCGACCCCTCGTTGCGCGTCGGGCGCCCTGCCACAGCACCACGTCGCTGAGCTGCTCGCCCACGGTAAACACGGGGTTCAGCGCCGTGGACGGATCCTGGAAGATCATAGCAATCTGACTGCCGCGAATCCCGTGAAGGTCTTCCTCCGGCAGGCGCAGCAGGTCGCGGCCCTTGAACACGATGCTTCCTGATACCGTCTCGGCATTGGGGGGCAGCAAGCCCAGGATCGCCTTGGCGGTGATGGATTTCCCGCACCCAGTCTCGCCCACCAGCGCCACGGTCTCGCCTTTGTGGATCGTCAGGTGGACGCCGTTTATGACGCGGGCCCGACCTTCGTAGGTGCGCATGTGGACACCAAGATCCTGGATTGCCAGGAGCGGCTCCATCGAGCTCACGAGCCCGCCTGCCACTGTTCGATGTGCACGTCGAACACGTCGCGCAAACCGTCGCCGAGCAGGTTGAATCCCAGCGACGCCAGCAGGATCGCCAACCCGGAGAACACACAGGCCCAGGGCGCGATGAAGATATAGTCGCGCCCCTCCGACAACATGCGCCCGAGCGACGGCGCCGGCGGCTGCGCGCCAATGCCCAGAAAAGACAGGCTGGCCTCCAGCAAAATCGCCGTGGACAACGACAGACTGGTCTGCACCAGAATCACGCTG
>JBKJJG010000014.1:0-1863 GCA_046598155.1 bacterium
CCTGGCCGACCGCCGGGAGCATCACCGTGGGATCCAACCGCTCCCCGGCGCGATGGGCGAGACCGAGCCGCTCCAGACCGGCCGCGGCGAGCACCAGCGCGTCCACCTCGCCGGCCTCGAGCTTCCGGATCCGGGTGTCCACGTTGCCCCTGAGGTCCCGCACCGCCAGGCGCGGGTGCGCAGCGAGCAGGAACGCCCGGCGCCGCGGGCTGCCGGTGCCCACAACGCTGCCCGGGTCAAGGCCTCGCAGCCCGGTTCCGTCCCTCGTCACGAGGGCGTCCCTGGGGTCCTCGCGCGGCATGAACGCCGCCAGCATCAGGCCGTCCGTGGATTCGCCAGGGAGGTCCTTGGCGCTGTGAACGGCGACGTCAACTCTTCCCTCGATCAGCGCGGCCTCGATCTCGCGCACGAACGCGCCCACGCCCAGCGACACCGCGGGTCGGTCGGGGTGCTGGTCACCGTGCGTCCGTATTGCGACCATCTCGCAGCTCAGGCCACAGCCCTCCAGCGCCGCGACCACGAGGGCGGTCTGCGCCCTCGCGAGCGTGCTGCCGCGCGTGCCGATCCGCAGCGTCACTGGAGGACACGCTCCGGGAGTTCATTCCATGCGCGCAGCACGGACAGGAAGACCACGTCGAGAAGATCGCTCACCTCGACCAGCGTTCGGACCTGATCCTCGTCCAGCATCCCACCGCGTCCCCTCGGCTCGGTGACCATCTCGAGCACGAGGTGGCGGAAGAAGCCAAAGGCTTCTGCGGCCTCGACCGGTCCCAGGCCTGCCCTGCGTAGCTCACGGCCGTAGTCGCGGCTCTGTTCCTCGAGCTGCCGGCGAATCGCCTTTCGGGATCGGGCATCGGTGGCAAACCGGATAACCGCGTCGAACAGCCCCCGGCCGTGTTCGCGCGCCAGCGCCCGCAGCGGCTCGTCGAGCCCGGAGAACCACGGTCGCGCCGCCAGTGCCTGTGCCGGATGCCGGGCCAGCAGCTTCGCAGAGCGGCGCTCCAGCAGGTGCCCCAGATCCGCTACGCGGGGGACCTCCTGGTGGATCAGGGCGTGCAGATCGCCCTCCTGGAACCGCCTGTGCCCGCCAGGAGTCCGGAAGGTCTTTATCCTGCCGGTGTCGGCCCAGTGCCGCAGGGTCGCTTCATCCACTCCCAGGCGCGATGCGGCCTCTCCGAGCGGCAACCAGCGTTCCGCGCGTTGCTTCCCCATCCAGGGCCTCCGCGATATCTTTCTATGCAAGCCTGCGTAATCTTCCACTAATCTACTAATCTACAGGCTTCGAGGCCGTCTTGCCAGCCCCCACGGGCACGGCGATCTTGACGCACCCCATGATGAGGCACCGCCGCGCCGTACTTGTGTAGGAGTTTCTGGCGGTGACTGCGAACTACAAGGGCGCGCGCCGCAGATTGGGCGACGCACGGATGTCTGCTTGGGGGGAGGGGATACTGGATGATGGTCCATCGTGCGCTGGTGATCGTGACCGTGCTGGTACTGGCCCTCGTAGGAACGTCAGTGCAGGCTCAGCCGCGGCCGGGCTGGCCGCGGAGCGTGACGATCGGTTCGGCGACGATCGGAGGAGTCTATTTCGTGGTGGCAGGCGGCTACGCGCGGGTAATCGGCGAGAAGATGGGCATGCCGGCTACCAACCGGGTAACCGGAGGCCCGGTGCAGAACGTGCAGCTCGTGCAGACCAAAGAGATCGAGCTGGGCATGACCACGACCGGCCCGGCCTACGAGGGGCTCAACGGCCTCGGGGATTTCATGGGAAACGCGACGCGGATCCCGTCGGTCTTCTTGCCCTTGAAATCCCCGAGGCCGTTGAGCCCCTCGTAGGCCGGGCCCGTCGTGGTCATGCCCAGC
>JBKJJG010000048.1:0-3579 GCA_046598155.1 bacterium
GCAGCCGCGTGACGTAGGCATCGAGGAACGCGAACCGGCGCAGCCGCGGGAGCTGCTCGGGCGTGACCATCGCCTCCTCGCCAGGCACCAGCCCGGTAGGAAGGCCGACCTCCAGCACCGCCGCCAGCCCTTCCTCTTCTTCGTCGAGTGAGCCGAAGCGCATGCCCGAGGCCCGGTGGTGCACGTTGACGTGCGCCTTGAGCATGTCGGCGCCCGCTTCGGCAGCCGCGCGCGCCAGCGCCCTGTCGTTACGCGGCAGGCTGACGATCAGGAGACCACGGCGCGAGAGCGGATCAGTCATTCCTCACCACACGACGTCAACCGGGTAACGGGCGATCTGGGGGTCCCCGCTGAGAAGGGCCATCTCCTCACCCATCGCCTGTGCCACGAGCATCCGGTCGAACGGGTCCCGGTGCAGATCAGGAAGCCCGTGGACTTTCAAGGCATGGTGTAGGTGCACCGGAAGCACCTGGAATGCGTTCGCCGTAATCTGCTCGGCGATGAAGCGCTCAGGCTCCTCAGGCAGGACTACCCTTCCCAGGCGGGCCTTGATCACGATCTCCCAGGCGCTGGCGGCGCTGAAGAAGACCTCGTTGGCCCCGTCCGCGATCAGGTCGCGGGCGCTACGCGAAAGGCGCTTGTCATCCGTGATCCACCAGAGGAAGGCATGCGTGTCGAGGAGCAGCCTCACCTGTAGAACTCGTTCAGCAGCTTCTTGGGTAGCGGTGCGTCGAAGTTGGCCGCAATCTGGACCCGTCCCATGGCGGTCCCGGGCGTCCTGCGAGTCTGCTGTTTGGTCACGGGAATGAGGCGGGCTACGGGCTTTCCGGCCTTTGCGATCGTGATCTCCTCGCCTTGGAGAACCCGCCCTATCAGCCGCGAGAGATGGGTCTTTGCCTGGTGTATGTTGACTGTCATAGTTGGCCTCAAGACGAATCTAGACTAAGTCATAGACTAA
Source organism: bacterium (assembly GCA_046598155.1). GTDB lineage: Bacteria > Sysuimicrobiota > Sysuimicrobiia > Sysuimicrobiales > Humicultoraceae > VGFA01. The sequence continues at coordinate 959 of JBKJJG010000048.1, forward strand.
GTCAAGCGACAAGACCTAGACGAACGCCCCCCGCTCTCGCAAGACCTGCCGCAGCACTTGTGGGTCAATGGCCCTCGGCGAGACGCCCTCCCGCGCGGCCATCGCCGCCGCGGTCCCGGCCGCCTGCGCGATCGCCATCACGATCGCCGATACCCGAAACGCCGCGAACGCCTCGTGCGTGGCCGAGATGCACCTGCCCGCCACCAGCCAGTTCTGGCCGCCGCGGGGCAGCAGGCACCGGTAGGGAATCGTGTAGAACTCGCCCTCGGGCAGGCGTCGCACGGCGAGGCGATCCGACGCTGGATCGTGGATGTCCATCGGATAGGCCCCGCAGGCGATCGCGTCGTCGAACTTGCGCGCGCCGAGGATGTCCCCCTCGGTCAGGACATAGTCGCCCGTGATGCGCCGCGTCTCGCGCACGCCGATCTGCGCCGGCGTCTCGAGCAGGTACGCGCCGTCGAACCCGGGGATGCGCCGCCGCAGGAACTCCGCGACCGCGTACGCCTGCTGCCGGCCCTCGATCTCGGCACGCGATAAATCCCCGCCAGAGATCCCGAGCCGGTCGGGCACGCGCGTCGTGTTGACGATGGCCTCGCCGCTCCGCACGCCTTCGAACACGAGCAGCCGGTCGCGTGGGACCGTCCACTCCCCGCTCTCGCGCGCCTGCCGCACCGCGGCCCCGAAGCCTGCGAACCCGCGGCAGGGCAGCCCCTTCAGCCACCCGACGTCAATGCGATCGTGGACTCCCTGGCCGTGCTGGATCTCGTCGGGATGGCGTTCGAGGTGTTCCATCACCGCGGGCCAGTCCACCCCGCCCAGCCGGAATACCAGCGTCATCGGCTGAGTACGGTGGTCCCCGGCGCGCCCGATCTCGGCTGAGGCCCCGGCGGCCACCGAGAGGTCGCCGTCACCTGAGGCGTCCACGAACACGGGCGCGCGCAACTCCTTCTCCCCGTCCTTCTGCCAGACCCGCGCGGCGCGCACCACTCCGGCGTCGGCGCGGGCGTCGAGGAACACGGTGTGCAGCCACAGCTCCACGCCGGCTTCCGTGGCCATCTCCAGCAGCACGCGCTTTAGACCTTCGTAATCGAACGGCGTCACGGTGTGGCAGAAGTCAATCGGGTCCGGGACATGGCCCGGCGAGGCACCGATCGCCCGGAGGCGCGCCACGATCTCCTCGGGGATGCCGGCGACAACCTGCCGCGCGCCGGCGTGGAAGCCCATCATCGGCGCCACCATCGCAGCGGTCAGCGTGCCGCCCAGGAAGCCGTACCGCTCCACCAGCACGACGCGGGCGCCCTCGCGCGCGGCGGCTACCGCGGCCACCGTGCCCGCGGGTCCGCCGCCGATAACTACGACGTCAAAAGCCTTGCGCCTCATCGGGCAGCGTCACCTCTACCTCGAACAGCCTATCCCAGGGGAACGAAATCCCCTCGATCGCCATGGGGCCCAGGGAGCGGACCACCGGCGGCAGGATCTCCTCCCGCATCCGCCGCAGCGCCGCCTCCCGCACCGCCGCCGCGTGCGGACCCAGACTCGACGGGTTTGCGCCCAACGCGGGTACCACCTCGCGCGCCAGGTAGGGGCGCACGACCGCCTGGTATCCCCAGTCGTCCAGGAGCCGCCGGGCAAGGTACCGGCGCCGCACCTGGCGCAGGCGCATCTCGCTGAGCTGCCCGCGGGCGTGGTGGAACAGCACGATCTGCGCGATCACGGTGCCCAGACTGTTGCTGCAGGTGTTCCACCCGGCGTAGCCGGCCAGGCCGGCCAGATCTTCGCGCGCCAGGAGCGAGCGGACCAGCGTTTCGTCGGCGCCGTTGGCGAAGCGCACGTCGGCGCACCCGCAGACAATGCCGCGGGCCGATGCCTCGGCTAACGCCGCGGCCACCGTGCGGACAGGTGCAGGAGGTGCGCCCCGCTGGTCAACCGCCTCGCGCTGCTGCGCGCCAGAGAAGTTGTGCACCCACAGCATCGCCTCCGGCTCGCCGTCAACGACCGTGCAGCCGGAGGCGGCCAGGTGCTCTGCGACGGTCTCCTCCAATGGGGCGGGCTCGTAGCGCGGCACGCTGCGCCGTGCCTCGGGAAAAGTGTACCGGACGCAGACGCGGGGCGCGCGGCCGGCCGCGTCGTTGGCGAGGCGGGCCAGCAGCCGTGCGCCGAGTTCGTCGGCGCCGATTGAGACTTGGGCGCGGCCCCCACCGATGCGCCAGCAGAACCGGCGTAGTACCGCCAGGTCGGCGCGGGTAAGGCCGTGCGGCTCGGCGTCGTCCTGTCCGATCAGCAGCGCGCTGAGCCCGCCCTGCGCGGCCAGGAGCAGCAGCTCCAGGTTCACCAGGAGCTGGCGGCGGCGCCGGCGGAGGAGGTCATCCACCACAGCGGCAGGCACGCCTTCCAGCGCTTCCATTGCCCGCCGGAACCTGATCTCGTTGCCAGTCTGCTCGCCGGCATCCAGACAGGCCGAGTACGTCCGCAGCAGGTCGCCGTACAGCTCCCAGTAGGACGGCTCCTCGCTGGCGCCTCCGGAGGGGATCCGGGGCGTGATCGCGCTGAGGTATGTTGGTACGCGGGCGGCCAGCCGCGCCAGCCGATCCAGACGCCTCCACAGCGCCTCCATCGGATCC
>JBKJJG010000051.1:0-2811 GCA_046598155.1 bacterium
AGCGTGATGATGCTCGATCTCGATCATTTCAAGCAGTTCAACGACACGTTCGGTCACAGCGCCGGCGACGCCCTGCTGCGCGAACTGGGTGCCATGCTGCGAGACAACCTGCGGGCAGGCGACATCGCCTGCCGCTTCGGGGGCGAGGAGTTCGTCCTGATCCTACCCGAGGCCGCGCTGGACTGCGCCCGGACGCGCGCCGAACAGTTCCGGGAGGCCGCCAAGCACCTCCACGTCTCGCGCCTGGGCGAGTCACTGGGCCCGTTGACCGTGTCCCTGGGCGTGGCGGCGTTTCCCGAGCACGGCAAGAGCGGCGAGGCCCTGCTCGAGGTCGCGGATGCGGCGCTCTACCGCGCGAAGTCAGAGGGGCGCGACCGCGTGGTTGTAGCCGCAACCCCTGTCTGACCGCGGCTCACAAGAATCCGAACGTCCACGGCGACGGCTCCCTTCCCGTCAGGCAGCGCCCGCAGTGGGTTGATCTCGATCTCGGCAAAGTCCGGGAAGTCGGTGGCCAGTTGCGCCAGGCGCAGCACCACCTCAACCACCGCGGCGCGATCGGCCGGCGGCAGGTTCCTGTAGCCGCACAGCCTGCGGCCGGCCCACGTGCTGGCCAGCAGCGCGTCGGCATCCGGCCTCGACAGCGGGGCCAGGGAAAAGGCGGTGTCGCGCAATCCCTCCACCTCTACCCCTCCGGAGCCGAACATCATCAGCGGTCCGAACTGCGGATCCGCCAGCGCTCCGACGATCACGTCATGTCCGGCCGGGAGCATCCGCTGCACGAGCGCGCCCTCGATCCTCGCCTCGGGCCGGGCCGACCGCACCCTCGCCAGCATCGCCGCGAAGCCGCTGGCCACCGCGGCGGCGTCCGCGAGATCGAGCACCACCCCGCCGACGTCGGATTTGTGCAGGATCTCAGAGGAAGCGACCTTGAGCGCCACCGGAAAACCCATCTGGCAGGCCAGGGCGACGGCCTCATCCGCGGATCGGGCCAGCCCGCTTGGCAGAACCGGGATCCCGTACGCGGCCAGCACGCGGCCGGCCTCGCCATTGGTCAACCAGGTGCCGCCGGTATCTGTACCGTCGGTCAGAGAGCCTCGGATCGCCCCGCGGATGGCATCGCGGATCACCGCGCGCACTGCCTCCGGGTGCACGTCGTCAAAGACCGCGGGGGGCTGTTCAGGACGGTCCAGTACCTCGGCGCGTCCGGCAAGTGCGGCCAGGGCCGACGCCGCGCTCTCGGGCGACCGGTAGTCAGGGATGCGCGCGGTCCGAAGCCGCTCTGCGGCGTCACGCATCGAGTCCCCGCCCATCAGGACGACCATCACCGGCTTGGCAGAGGCCTGCACTACCGGTACCAGCGCCTCGGCGACTAACCCGGCCGGGTGCATCGGCGGCGGCGGGAGCATCACCAGCACGCCCTGCACGCCGGGATCACCCAGCAACAGGCGCAGGCAGGCCGCGTAGAGCGCCGGGGAGGCGGAGGCCAGGATGTCCACGGGATTGCGCACGCTGGCCGCCGCGGGCAGCAGGTCTCGCAGCGCGGCTTGGGTGGCCTCCTGGAGTTCGGCCAGCAGCAGGCCGCGGGCTTCCAGCGCGTCGGCGGCCATCACCCCGGGCCCGCCGGCGTTGGTGAGCACCGCCATCGCGCGCCCTGTGGGCAGTGGGCACCACTCCAGGGCGCGCGCCCAGTCCAGCATCTCCTCGACGGTCCTGGCGCGGATCACCCCGGCGCGGTGGAACGCCGCGTCGTAGGCGGCCTCCTGCCCGGCCAGTGCGCCGGTGTGCGAAGCTGCGGCCCGCTGCCCCCCGGTAGACCGTCCTGCCTTCAGCACGACAATGGGCTTCTGGCGGGCGATCTGGCAGGTCTCCCTCACGAACCGCCGGCCGTCGCCGACGCCTTCCAGGAAGAGCGTCAGGACCCGCGTGTGCGGGTCCTCTGCCACCAGGGGCAACAGTTCGGTCTCGGTAACATCGGCCTGGTTGCCCAGACTGACCATCCGCGAGATCCCCAGACCCAGCGATCGAGCCTGCTCCGCCACGACCGCGCACATCGCGCCCGAGTGCGAGATGAAGGCAACGCTGCCTGGCAGCGGGCCCGGCGGTTGCAGGAAGGTCGTATCCAGCGGCAGGTGCGTGTCCAGCACGCCGATGCAGTTGGGGCCCAGCAGGCGGACCCCGCACTCGCGGGCAATGCGCGCGCACTCCTCCTCCAGGGCCACTCCTTCCGGGCCTGCCTCGCGGAAGCCACCCGAGGTTACGATCGCGGCCCGAATCCCCCGCGCCGCGCACGCCCGCAGCGCCTCGGGCACCGCCGGCGCCGGGACGATCAGGATCGCCAGATCCGCGGGGTCCGGCACGAGGGCAACCTCCGTGTAAACAGGGCGATCGAGAAGGCGCCCTCCCCTGGGATTAACCAGGTGGATCGCTCCCCGGTATCCGCTCGCCACCAGGTTGCGCGCCACGCCGTGGCCCAGTTTGGAAGGGTCGTGCGAGGCGCCGATGATGACGACGCCGCTCGGGCGCAGGAAAGGCAGCAGGGAGGCATCCATGGTGTGGGCTAGACGAGTTCAGCCACGGCGCGTGCGAGCACGGTGCGCGCGAGCAGAACAGGGCGCCGGACCAGCCTCCTGACCGTCTGCTTCAGGGACACCGTGTAGCCCAAGCAGTCCAGCACGACAACGTCCACCTTCGCATCTACGAAGGCCGCACAGACGCTGTCCAAGCCATCGCCGGCGGTGTAGGGCGAGTGTGGCCGCACGGTCACGTCCGAGGCCACATCGCGCCACCTGCGCTCCTGGTCGGCGATCTGGT
>JBKJJG010000250.1:0-4015 GCA_046598155.1 bacterium
GCTCCTGGAGTTCCTGCAGCGTCACCTGCGGGAGCTGGAGGACACCCGATCAGTCGACACGCGGAGGTGAGGAAGATGCGGTGGATTGCGGCAGTGTGCGCACTAGTCATCGGGATCGCCCTAACCACGGGCGGGTTCGCCGGCGCCCAGACAGTCACCACCATCATGGCGGCGAAGCTCATGGAGCCGAACCAGAAGACCGCGGAAGTCTCGACCGAAGAACTTGGCAAGATCCTCGCCGATGGGAGCGCCACCGTCTTCGACGCGCGGCCGCACCTGGAATGGGCCATCAGCCACATCCCGGGCGCCTATAACGTTGCTCCCAAGCCCGGTGTGCCGATGTCGCAGTACGTGTCAGACGTGAACGAGGTCCTGCGCGCCGTCAACGGCGATAAGACGCGGCCCGTAGTCCTCTACTGCAACGGACCGTACTGCGGTAAGAGCAAGCGGCTGGGCGAGGAGCTCCTGGGGGCCGGGTTCACCAACGTGCGCCGGTACCAGCTCGGTGCGCCGACTTGGCGGGCGCTGGTCGGCTACATGGAGATCGAGCTCGACGGTGCACTCTACGCTTACAGGAACGACAAGACCGCTGTGTTCGTGGACGCTCGATCCTCAGAGGAGTTCAAGGCCGGGTCGATCCCAGGCGCCAAGAGTATCCCCTTGGCCGAGGTGAAGGCGGCGAAGGACGACGGCCGCCTGCCGATGGAGGACCACAACACGCGGATCATTGTCTTCGGGAAAGACAGCGCGCAGGCGCGGGCTGTGGCCGAGGCCATCGCCAAAGAAGCATTCCACAACGTCACATACTTCGTGGGAACCTACAGCACGCTGCGGTCGGTGATTAAGTAGCAGGCAGGCGCGCGGGGGAGTCGCGGCAGTGGCTCCCCCGCCCTACTTGCTCCAGAGAGGCGGTGTCGCGGATGCGACGTACTCGCGCTTGGTCATGGCCCACTTGATAAGGAGATTGGTAGTTGTAACTTTTGGTGCCGGGAGCCAGGTATCAAGGTTATCGAAGGTTTGCCACATCAGGATCGGCTGGCGGCCACCTGCGAATTTGCGTCGGCACACAGCGTAGATTCGGGACCGCGCTGTCTGACGCTGCACGCAAGAAGCCGTCACCGATCAGCCACCCAAAGCGATGTTGCTCCAAGTGAGCAAGGTGGTTTTGATCGTGACGTGTAGGATCAGAGAGACGCGTGATCCCTGACCCGGTTCGAGAAGGCGGTCTGTCCGACATCCGCGCCGTCGTCCGGGAGGCCCCCGATGCCACGACGTAGAGGACGGTCTGGCCTCAAGGGCCGCAGCCTGCGACGGCGGCCCCTCCGGGCTCTTCGCCGCGTACTACGCCGGCTTCCGCGGCCTGAGCGTCAAGATCGTCGACAGCCAGCCCGACATGGGCGGTCAGGTGACCGCGCTGTATCCCGACAAGTACATCTATGACGTGGCCGGATTCCCCAAGGTGCTCGGCAAGGACCTGGTGGCCAACCTGGTCGAGCAGGCGCTGCAGTTCCAGCCGGCGGTGTTTCTCAACGAGGAGATCGGGGCGTTTGAGCGCCTGCCGGATCAGACCTTCCGCTTCGCCGGCAGCAGCGGCGAGCATCTCACGCGGGTGGTCCTCATCACCGCCGGGATCGGCGCGTTCATGCCCAAGACCTATGGCCGGCCCGAGTTCGATCGCTACGCCGACCGGGGGCTGTACTACGCCGTTCGCCGCAAGGAAGACTTCCGCGACAAGCGGGTGCTGGTAATCGGCGGCGGCGACAGCGCCCTGGACTGGGCGCTCGACCTGCTCCCGGTGGCGCGGCACGTCACGCTGATCCACCGGCGTGAGGTCTTCCGGGCGCACGTCAACAGCGTGAAGAAGGTGCTCGCCTCGCCGATCACCGTCAAGGTGTTCTGCGAGTTGAAGGCCCTGCGCGGCGAGCCCTCGGTCAGCGAGGCCGTGGTCGTGGACAACAAGACTCGTGCGGAAGAGGCGCTGCCGGTCGACGCGGTCCTGGCCTTCTTGGGGATGGTGAGCAACCTGGGCGCGATCGCCACCTGGGGCCTCTTGCTGCAGGGGGATTCCATCGTCGTGAACACGCGCATGGAGACCAACGTGCCGGGAATCTACGCGGCCGGCGACATCGTCGACTATCCCGGCAAGCTCAAGCTCATCGTGACCGGCTTCGGCGAGGCGGCCACCGCGGTCAACAACGCCGTGCGGTTCATCAACCCCAACGCGTCGGTATTCCCTGGACACTCCTCGGCCATCATGGAGAAGAAAGACAAAGCCGAAAAGACCGAGGCCACCGGCCACTGAATCGGCTCCCCCCGATGCTGGCACGGGGTGTGGCGTGAAGTTACGCGGCCGGCCCGCCGCCGATGATTACCAGATCATACGGAGATGACACCTCAGCCCCCAGGAGCGTTCACAACCCGGCATGGGACGCGAGGCCACGCGTGCGTGCGATGCGGGGTTCCCATGGGTGTGAGCAGTGGGGCAGACGCCCACGTATGGTTCGCGGCGGGTCCGGGGGCCTAGCTCGGCCCCTTCCCGCGTCTTTCGTCGATGGACGCGATCGGCTTGCCGGCCCGCCAGCAGAGGTATATGGGAATCTGCCGCACCAGGGCCGGAAAATCTGCCAGCCCGGGATCGAGATCCCGGAGCACTATGCCCGAGGCCTCGGCCTCGCTGACCAGCACCCCGAACTCGTCGCCCAGTTCGTCCAGAACCGCCTGGCGGTCACCGATGGCGCCGAGCATCGGCGCGCCGGCGTCGAGGCGCCCCCAGAGGACGTCGAGCAGCTCGCGGCTGTGGCGGATCTCGTCGCGCAGCTCGCGCAGCCGCGCGACACGACGGGCGAGGGCCGGCAGCGCCGCGTTGGCCTCATCGATGGTGAAGACCTTTCGCGGGGCCTCGTCAGCGGCCATCGTTACCTCCGGACGCGCACGCGGATGGTGTGATACCCGGTGGCGCCGTCGGGCAGCGTCGGCGATTCCTGCGACGTCTGGATCACCCCTACGCCGTCGCGGGCGCGCACTTTGAGCGTGTACTCACCCGGTCCGATTGGCTTCCAGATCGCGGCCCATAGCGCCCAGGTGTAGGGCCCCAACGGCGGCTTGGCCTCTGCCTTGAGCCAGGTCTTGCCGTCGTCGGTGCTGACCTCGACGTCTTTGATGCCGCGGTCACCGGCATACGCGACCCCGCCCACCTCGACCTCGCCCGGCGCCACGTCGCGGCGGTCGGGCACCCGGAACATAGACGCGGTCTTCACGACGGCCTCGTCGCTCCATCCTGACGCCTGCCAGTACCCGGTGAAGTTGGTCGAAACGGCCTCGATCTTGGTCAGCCACTTGGGATTCTTCATCCCGAAAAGACCGGGCGTGAGCATCCGCACCGGGAACCCGTGCGAGGGCGGCAACGGCACGCCGTTCATCTCGTAGGCCAGCATGACGTCGGGCTTCATGGCATCGACGATCGGGATGCCCTCGCTGTAGCCGTCGGCGCAGCGCAGGGCGAACCGCACCGCCCTGGGATCGAGGCCGTCGGCCCGCGCGATCAGGTCGCGGAACCGTACGCCCTTCCATATCCCGTTGCCGATCAGGTCGCCGCCCACCTCGTTGCTGATACACTCCAGCGTGTGATAACGGGAGAACGACGGCATGGCCTTGATGTCGTCGTAGGTGAGCTTGACGGGCCTCCCCACCAGGCCACTGATCTCCAGCGTCCACTTCTTCGCGTCGAGTCTGGGATCGAGCCCGGCCGGGTTCTTGCTCACGACGTAGAACTTGTCGTTGGGCGTCACCTCGGGCGGCAGGCCTTTGATGCGATCGAACAGCGATCGGGCCGCGGCAGCGGCGCTGGTGGTCGCCGCGCCGACCCACTGGGCCAACGCACCGGCTCCCGCGACGGCGCCCGCCACCAGCACCGACCGCGAGAGGAACTCACGTCGCTTGACCCCGCCGGCGGCAGAACCGGCCCCGACGGGTGCGGGCGCCGCCGGACGGTCGCGCCGCCGCAGGACGTGCAGCG
>JBKJJG010000092.1:0-7541 GCA_046598155.1 bacterium
GAAGCCGCGCTCACCCGCCGACACCGTACTCGTGGCATGGCGTCGCGATTCATTGCTGGCGCGGATCGAGCACGTCGCGCAGGCCGTCGCCGAGCAGGTTGAAGCCGAGGACCGTCAGGAGGATCGCGAATCCGGGAAACGTCGCGGCCCACCAGTATCCGGGGAGGTAGATGCGCCCCTCCGCGATCATGGTTCCCCACTCAGCCGTTGGGGGTTGAGCGCCCAGGCCCAGGAAGCTCAGCCCCGAAGCCGTCAGAATCACGAAGCCCATGTCCAACGTGACCTTGATGAGGATGGTGGACCACGCGTTTGGCAGAATCTCTCGAAAGGCGATCCGCAGCGGGCCCGCGCCCAGTCCGCGGCTGGCCTCCACGAACTGCTCCTCCTTGATTGACAGGACTTGACCGTACACCAGCCGCGTGTACCATGGCCACCAGGCAAAGGCAATCGCGATCATCGCGTTTGTCAGGTTGGGGCGCAGCGCCGCGGTGACCGCCAGGGCCAAGGCGATCGGAGGGACTGCCAGGAAGACGTCGGTGACCCGCATGATCGCGTCACCGAGCCGGCCTCCCCAGTAGCCCGCTATCAGCCCCAGTGGGACGCCGACGGCCACGGCGATGACCAACACTATGATGCCCAGCGAGACCGAGATGCGGGTTCCGAACAGCATCCGGGAGAGGATGTCCCGCCCTGCGTCGTCAGTTCCCAGTGGGTTCTTCAGCGAAGGGGGGCGCAGGCTGTTCTCGAAGTCCACGAATGACCCGGCGTGCTGTGGGTACGGGGCGAGAACCGGAGCGAACACCGCGCAGACGGCGATCGCAACCACGATGCCCAGGCCCGCGACCGAAAGGGAGGATTGGCGGAAGCGGAACCACATCTTCCCCCACTCCTGGGCGCGGGCAACCTTCGGCTCGCCTGCCGGGCGCGATTCAGCAATCATCCCTCACCGTACCTGATCCTTGGGTCAATGTAGCCGTAGAGGATGTCCACGAACAGGTTGATAACGGCGTATGCCACCCCCACCACCAGCGTCACGGCGATCACGGCGTTGAAATCCTTGGCGAGGAGGGTGTCCACGCCGTAGAACGCGAGGCCGGGCCAGGCGAACACCCTCTCTACCAGGAAGGCGTTCCCCAACAAGAATCCGTAGCTCAGGCCGATGATGGTCAGGGTGGACGTGAACGCGTTCTTCAGTAGATATCTGTAGATGATCAGGTTGGAGGGGAGGCCGTACGACCGCGCGGCCAGGGCGTGGTCACGCCTCAGCTCCTCGATCATGCTGGCGCGGATCAGGCGCATGATCTGAGCCAGGGTCCCGACAGACAGGGCAAATGCCGGCATGGCGATGTGTTTCAGCGAGACGATGAAGGCATTAAAATCGAGCGTCAGCAGGCTGTCCAACAGATAGAGGCCGGTGATCTGGGTGGCGGGAGCCGGTCCGCGCCCAATCGTGGGCAGCAACCCCAGGTGGTAAGCGAAGGCAAGCTGGAGGAGAATCGCAAGCCAGAACCTGGGCAGCGCCACCCCTGCCAGGGCCACCACCCTGTTCACGTGATCCTCCAGGGCGTCCTTGCGGACGGCGGCGCGCACTCCCAGGGGGATTCCCAGGAGTATGGCCAGGACCATGGCCAGGGTCGTCAACTCCAGCGTCGCCGGGAAGAAGTCTTTGAGGTCCTGGGCCACGGCGCGGCGCGTGAGCAGGGAGTATCCAAAGTCCCCGCGGAAGATACCCGATAGGTACGCAAGGTACTGCACGTGCACGGGCCTGTCCAACCCCATCTGGCGGCGCAGTTGCTCGACCTGCTCGATTGTCGCCTCGGGCCCCAGGGCAAGCCGGACCGGATCCCCGGGCATGACCCTCGAGATGATGAAGATGAGGATCGACAGACCCACCATCACCGGGATCATGTGGAGAATCCGCCGCAAAACGTACGTTCGAAATCCCATGAAATCTACCCCCGCGAGGGGGTGGCTGGCGCCACCCCCTCGCCGGTTCTACCGGGCAATGGTGAAATCGTAGAACGCCACATCATACCCGAGCAGCCCCACGTAGCGGTACCCCTTGACGTAGTCACGAAAGGCGATGCGGTGGAGAGGGTTGGCGATGTAGATGCTGGGAGCGTCTTTGGCGATCGGGATCTGCGCCTCCTGGTAGAGCTTCATCTGTGCCGCGGGATCCACCGTCCGGCGGGCCTGCTCGAGCAGCTTGGTGACCGCGGGGTTCTCGTAGAAGCTCATGCAGCGGAACGTGCCCCAGCAGCTCGGGTGGTACATCCCATAGGTGTGGCTGTCAACGTGGGGGTACTTCAGCGTATCAAAGATCGCGGTGAAGTGTGGGGTGGTCTCCGCCTTGGCGGCACGCTCCACGACCCGTCCCCACGGCTCACCGATGATCTCCGTCTTGATGCCGATCTCCTCGAGGTTGCTCTTCAGGAGCAGGCCGATCAGCCGCTCCATCGGCACTCCCGTGATCCAGAGGTACTCGAGCGTGATCTCGCCGGGCTTGAAGCCCGCCTCGCTCAGCAGTTGCTTGGCCCTGGCCACGTTCCGGCCGTAGACCGGCGTCTGCGGGTTCCATCCGGGTACCTTGACGGGCACCGGTCCCTTTGCCTTGGTCGCGCCCACGAAGATCTGCTGAATGGCAATGTCGTAGTTGAACGCGTGCGAGATGGCCTGTCGCACCTTGACGTTGTCCAGCGGCGGCTTCTTCGTGTTCATCAAGAGGTGGAAGAGCTGGACGCTGGGGTCCTCCTTGACGACGATACCGGGCGTCTGCTTGAGCTCCAGGAAGCTCGGCGGGGAGAGCCACTGGTTCACCATGTCGGCCTGCCCGGCTATGATCAGCGTCTTGACCGTGGCTTCCTCCATCACGGTCTTGTAGAAGACCTTGCTGATCTGGCCCGGCTTCCAGCCGCGCCAGTAGCCATCAAAGCGTGCCATCACCATCTCGGTGGCGCGCTCCCACTTCTCCATGCGGTAGGGGCCTGATCCCGCGTCTTGACGGTCAAGTAGACCCGCACCGTAGTCCCCGAACTCCCCGAACGGGCCGGGGCGCAGGTTCGCCATGATCAGGTCCTTGTCCATGATGAACATGAGGAGCATCGTCCCAAGGAAGGGGGCGTAGGCTTCCTTCAACTGAAACCGCACGGTCTGGCGGTCCACGGCCTTTGTGCTCCCGGGCTCGAGCACGGGAGCCCAGACCCAGAAGAAACCGCGCTTTAGGCGCAGCACGCGGTCCATGGTGAAGACCACGTCCTCGGCGGTAAGCTCGCGCCCGGTGTGGAACTTGATTCCCGGGCGGATCTTGAACGTGTAGGTCTTCCCGTCAGGGGAGATGGTCCACGACTCCGCGACGTGCGGCCTGGGTTCCATCGTCCCCTTCTCGACGTTCGGATACAGCAGCGGGTCGTAGAGGTTGATGGCCGAGTGCAGGCTGCTCTCATCAACGGCCCCTGCCGGGTCAATTGAGGTAATGATCTGTTGCTCGATGTAGGTAAAGGGAACCTCTCGGACCTGAGAGGAGACCGACGCGGGAAGCGCGATCAGGGCCACGGCCACGATCGCCGCGAGTGTAGTCGCCAGATGCCTCTGTCGTATCACCTGTATCACCTCACCTCGCGAGGAGTTTGCAGAACGCGTGCTTCGGACATGGAATGCCCGCCGGCAGACGGGCTTCCCAAGAGAAGTAGCGATATCTTGCCGGCCGCCTGCCGGACCTCCTTGACCAGGCCCTGGAGGCGTTCAGCGGAGAACCGTTGGGCAGGGCCGCCGATGCTGACAGCGGCAATCACCTCCCTCCGTGAGTCCACGATGGGAGCGCTGATCGCGGCGACCCCGTTGTCGAACTCCCCCACGGTGAACGCGTATCCGTCGTGGCGAATTCGTGCAAGGTCTCGGAGCAGCCTGCTCTTGCTGGTAACCGTGCGCGCGGTGTGCCGTGGGAGTCCCCGTGCGATCACCTGCTGGATCAGGGGCTCGGGTTGAAACGCCAGGTGGAGCTTCCCGGCGGCGCCCGCGTGCCAGGGAGTGATCCTTCCCAGCCGAAAACTCACCCGGATCTGCTGCGGGCTGTCAACCGTGTCGAGGCAGATCACCCCGTCCCGGCTGGGAGCCGTTAGCACCACCGACTCCCCCGTGCGTTCGGCAAGGTCCAGCATGGTTGAGCGTGCGACCTGGCGGACGTCAAAACGGTGGAGCATGACGCTTGCGAGTTCGAGCGGCTTGGTCCCGAGCGCGTACCGGCGATCCTCAGACTGCACCACGTAGCCGTGCCGTTCCAGCGTCCGCACGAGACGGAACACGACGGCCTTGCTGAGACCCGTTGCCCTTGAGAACTCGCTGATGCCCAAACTGGCGTTCCCGTTTCCGAGAAGATCCAGCAGCGAAAGCGCCCGGTCTACCGATTGAACCAGGTGCCACGCGCCGGAGCGCTTTGCCTGGGCCCGGCATGTGTTCCGCATTGTGAAACCTCGTTTCTATTTCGACCGAACCTTCGCCGCCGAAGGGGTAAACCCTTCTGTCATGGAACTCCACCGGACGGCTGCCGGGTTTGCGCAGCAGGAGGAACCGTGACAGGGGACAGCGTGACAGGACGGGTGCGGCTCCGAGGCGGCCGCGAGGAACGGGTCGAGGCCGGACACCTCTGGGTCTATGAGGGAGAGATCGGCCTGGTCGAAGGCCATCCCGCATCCGGTGACATCGTGGACGTCTGCACGCCGCGCGGGCGGTTCCTCGGCCGCGGCTACTTCAACCCGCGGTCCAAGATCCGGGTCCGGATCCTGACCCACCAGGAAGAACCGATAGACGACCGGTTCCTGGAACGCCGCCTGGAGACCGCGGTCGCCCTCCGGGGGAGGGTCGTCTCCGGGACCAGCGCCTACCGGCTGGTCTTTGGAGAGGGCGACCTGCTGCCCGGGCTGATCGTGGACCGCTACGGCGATGTGCTGGTAATGCAGACGCTCACCGCGGGAATGGAGCGCCGCCGTGAGCTGCTGGCAGAGATGCTGGTAGACCGGACCGGCGCCGGGACGGTCTACCTCCGCAACGACGCGCGGAGCCGCACCCTGGAAGGACTCCCTCTCTACCGGCACTTCGCCCGCGGGGAGTCCCCGACGCAGATCGAGATCCAGGAAGGTCCGGCCCGCTTCCTGGTTGATATCGCGACGGGCCAGAAGACCGGCTGGTTCTGCGATCAACGGGAGAACCGGCTGGCCATCGGTCCCTTTGCGCGCGGCGCACGGGTTCTAGACGCGTTCTGTTACACCGGCGCTTTCGGGATCCAGGCCGCACTGGGAGGCGCCGCGTCCGTACTTGGTCTGGATGCCAGCTCCGACGCGGTCGCCGCGGCAAGTGCCCACGCCGAGCAGAACGGCTTGGGCGGGCGCTGCGTCTATCAGGTGGCCGATGCCTTTGACGCGATGCGGGATCTGGCAAAGTCAGGCGAGCAATACGACCTGATCGTCCTCGATCCCCCGGCGTTCGCCCGCAGCAAGCACGCCGTGCCCAAGGCGCTCGCCGGGTACAAGGAGATCAACCTGAGCGGTCTCCGGCTGCTTCGACCCGAGGGGTTTCTCGTGAGCTGCTCGTGCTCGTGGCACGTGGACGAGCAGACGATGTGGTTGACGCTGCTGGAGGCCGCCCGGGACGCCCGGCGGGAAATGCGACTCGTGGAGTTCAGGTCTCAGGCGCGGGATCATCCCATGCTGGCCACCATGCCCGAGACCCGCTATCTCAAGTGCTTCGTGCTGCAGGTGTTCTAGGTCGTCGCGGCCGGGGCCGCTCCAAACGACAGGAACAGCTTCTCCAGCGCCAGCCGCGCGTTCACGTTCCGCCGCAGCGACTCCTTCGCCGCCTCAACCGCCTCGATGCGCGCGCCCAGCATCGCCTCGCCGTACTCCCCGGCCAACCTCGCGATCTGGGACTGCCGGTCGCGGTTGACCAGCAACGCGGGCTCCTGAAGCTGCTTATAGACCAGCAGGTCCCGGTACCACAGCACGGCCAGGTCCAGCAACTCGGGCAGCGGGTCGCCTTCCTTGCCCTGCGTCTCCTTCACCAACGCCTCCGCCGCGTCGAGCCGGACCAGCAGGTCTCCCTCCTCCAGCGCGGGCAGCAGATCCAGCAACCGGTCTCTCGCTGCCAGCCGTTCCGCAGAGGCCGCCCATTCCAGCGCGCGGCCCAGCCGGCCGTCGGCCAGCGAGGAGAGCACCTTGGCCCTGCCTTCGTCGGTTTGCCACCGCTCGACCAGCGCCCGCTCGATCTGGTCGGCCCTCAGGTAGGTGCACCGCACGAGCTGACAGCGGGACACGATCGTCGGCAGCAGCGCCACGGCGGACTCGGCGATGAGGATGAAGGTGATCCGCGCCGGCGGTTCCTCCAGGATCTTGAGCAGGCTATTGGACGAGCTGGGGTTCATCCGCTCGGCGTCGGCGATGATGTAGACCTTGCGGCGGCCCTGGTAAGGCGGGTACGCGGCGTCCGCCCGCAGGGCGCGGATCTGATCAATCGGGATCTCCTTGCCCCGGTAGTCCTTCTCGGGCGCCTCGAAGAACTTGCCGCGCGCCACGTCGAGGATCCGCACGTCCGGGTGGTTGCCCGAAACGATCCGCCGGCACGGGTCGCACTCGCCGCACGCGTCGCCGTCCGGCCGCTCGCAGTTGAGGAACTGCGCGAACGCCAGCGCCAGCGTCCGCCGCCCCACGCCGCTGGGACCTACCAGAAGGTAGGCATGCCCGACCTTTCCGACGCGGACCGCCGACCGAAACAGTAGGATGGCGTGATCCTGGTTGACAACGTCACGAAATGCCATGCCGCTCCCCCGGTCCTAGACGCGCCCCATGCGATCGACGTTCAGCACGAAGGTGATCGCGCCTCCGACCTCCACCTTCACTGGATACGTTACGTAGGAGTCCACCGGTTCCACGACCGGTGGAATGGGAGTCATCAACTGCTCGCGCCGCTGACAGACGCGCCGGACCACCTCCAGCACGGTCTCAACCTGGCCATCGTCCACGCCGGTGAGGATCGTGGCGTTCCCCGCGCGGAGGAACCCCCCGGTGCTGGCCAGCATGGTCGCCTGCACCTCTGCCTCGGTGAGCGCGTCAATGAGCCGATCCGCGTCTTGCTCCTGGGTGATCACGAGCACCAGCTTCATGAGCACCACCCCCGGCGGTCCAGCAACTGCCGGACCGCGTCCGCCAGCGCGGCATGAACCTTATCGGCAGGCAGGGTACCGTCCACGACCACGAACCGCGATGGCTCTTCGCGCGCCAGGTGGAGGAATCCTGCGCGCACCCGCCGGTGGAACTCCAGCGTTTCCTGCTCCAGGCGGTCGCCGCGGCCGCGGGGGCCTTCCTTCCCATCGGCGCCCCGGGCGCGGGGCAGGCCGACCGCCGGATCCACGTCCAGAAGGATCGTTAGGTCGGGGGTCAGGCCGCGCGTGGCGACCTCGTTCACCCGGCGCACGACCTCGACCGGAAGGCCCCTGCCGTAGGCCTGGTACGCGATGGACGCGTCCACAAACCGTTCGGAAAGGACGCATGTGC
>JBKJJG010000200.1:0-18700 GCA_046598155.1 bacterium
GGACAACGGCTCGCCGTCCCATCCCGGCGGCGCCACGACCACCGGGATCGGCACGCCGTACTTCCTGGCAAACCCAAAATCGCGCGAGTCGTGCGCCGGAACGCCTTGGATCGCACCGGTCCCATAGGTCAGCAGGACATAGTCGGCGATGAACACCGGCACGGCCTCGCCGCTCATCGGGTTGGTGGCGTACGCTCCAATGAAGACGCCGTCTTGCTCCCGTTCGGTCGAGAGCCGCTCGATGTCCGACTCGCGCGCGGCCTTGAACTTGTAGGCCTCTACCACGGCCCGGCGGTCCGGCGTGGTCAGGCGATCCACCAGCGGATGCTCCGGAGCAAGCACGCAGAAGGTCATCCCGTAGACGGTATCGGGCCTGGTCGTGAAGACCCTGAACTCCAGGCCGGGGTGGTCCCTGAGCGGGATCGCGAACTCCACACCCTCGCTGCGGCCGATCCAGTTGGTCTGCAGTGTGCGGACCCTCTCCGGCCACTCAATCTTCGAAAAGTCCAGCAGCTCCTCGGCGTAGGCGGTGGTCTTCAGGAACCACTGCTCCAGGTTCTTCTTGACTACCGGCGTGCCGCACCGTTCGCACACCCGGTCGTCGCCGACCACCTGCTCGCGGGCAAGCGTGGTGTTGTCCTTCGGACACCAGTCCACGGGCGAAAGCGCGCGGTAGGCAAGGCCTCTCTCGTGCATCTTGAGGAAGAACCACTGGTTCCACTTGTAGTACCTGGGGTCGCAGGTGACCACCTCTCGCGGCCAGTCCCACATCGCGCCCATGGAACGGAGCTGGCGCCGGATCACCTCGATGTTGCTCATCGTCCAGCGGTAGGGATGGATACCCCGCTCGATCGCCGCGTTCTCGGCGGGCAGTCCGAACGCGTCAAACCCCATCGGGAGCGTCACGTTGAAGCCCCGCATCCTCTTGTACCGCGCGGCAACGTCCGTGGGCGCCATGGCGTACCAGTGCCCGATGTGGAGGTAGTCGCCCGACGGATAAGGGTACATCGTCAGGAAGTAGAACTTGGGCCTCGGATCGCCGTCGGGCGCGTGGTACAGGCCGTCCGCTTCCCATCGCGCCTGCCACTTGGCCTCAATGCTGGCGGGATCGTAGCGCATCGGGTTCTCCTTGGGACTAGATGGCGTCCCCCACCGGCGTCAGCCAGCCGTGGGTGTCGGGCAGGCGGCCGGAAGTGATGCCGAAAAACCGCTCCTGCAGCCGCTCGGTCAGCGGGCCGCGGCGGCCCGACCCAACGGGCTGCCGGTCCACCGACCGTATGGGCGTAATCTCGGCCGCGGTTCCCGTGAAGAAGGCTTCGTCCGCGACACAGAGCATCTCCCGGGGCATCGCCATCTCGCGCACCTCGATGCCGGCATCGCGGCAGAGGGTCATGACCACGCCTCGGGTTATGCCCCCGAGGATCGAGGCGGCCAGCGGCGGAGTATAGACGACGCCGTCCCGGACGAGGAACAGGTTCTCGCCGCTGCCCTCGCTCAGATAGCCCTGTACGTCCAGCGCGATGCCCTCCGCGTACCCGTTGTCCACCGCTTCCATGATGACGAACGCCGAGTTCACGTAGTTGCCGCCGATCTTGCCCATCCCGGGCAGGGTAGCGGGAGCAATGCGCCGCCAGGAGCTTATCATGACGTCCACGCCCTGCTCGATGGCTTCCTCGCCCAGATAGCGGCCCCACTCAAAGGTTATGACCGCCACGTGCAGCGGGCACCTGCGGTGGTCCACGCTCAGGGACTCCACCCCGCGGAAGACCACGGGCCTTATGTAGCAGTCTCCGTGGCCGTTGACGCTCACCGTTTCCAGGATCGCCCGGGTAAGATCGTCGCCGGAGTAGGACGGCGACATGCGGAAGATCCGGCACGAGTCCAGGAGCCGCCGGACGTGCTGGCCCAAACAGAACACCGAAGGCCCGCCCGGCGTCTGGTAGGCGCGAATGCCCTCGAAGACGCTGGATCCGTAGTGGACCACGTGCGAGGCCACGTGGACGCGGGCCTCTGCCCACGGAACCAGCGCCCCGTCCAACCATATCCGGCCAGATGCCTTCATTCCGCGCACCTCCAGAAATAGCAGCGCCGCCTTCCTCCATAGGGACGAAGACGGCCTCCGCGGTACCACCCCGGTTGACGGGTGCGCGCGTGGTTGGTGGAGCAGGCGGGAATTGAACCCGCGACCTCCTCTACGCCAAAGAGGCGCTCTCCCCCTGAGCTACTGCCCCGCGCACCTGTCCGCTCAAGCCCTTATCGCGGGCAAACGGTGGAGACTACGGTTCCGTCGCGGACCCCTCGTCTCCACGGCTCCCGGACGAGTTCGGCCGCTGCCTACTGCTTCCGGTCTTCGCCGCTTTAGCAGCCGGGCTCTCCGCCCGACAGCGCGATTATATAGGCCCATCATAACGGGGTCAAGCCAACCACTCTTGAGCGGGCTAAAGCTTGTAGCCAAAGCGCCGAAGCAGATCCCTACGCCAGGAGATCCCCTCGTCGTCCTCGACCCCCAGCGGCTTGAACCCATCCAGCACTCCCACAACCCCGCGCTGATCCCCTTCCTCGGCAACGATCGCCTGGAGAGGGTTCGCCGTGGCCGCGAACAGTCGCACTACCTCCGGGCAGGCCTTGACCGCGTGCAGCACGTTGATCGGGAAGAACCCATCGCCGAGCACGATGACGAAGACGTGACCGCAGCCCAGTGCCAACGCGTTCCGCACCGCTAGGGCGATGAGCCCCTCGTCCGTGCCGGTCTTCCGGATCAGCCGCTTGCCGCTGGCTTCCGAGAAGGCAAGACCGAACTTGATTCCCGGCACCGCGGTGACCAGGGCCTCGTGGAGGTCCTCAACGGTCTTGATGAAATGGGACTGTCCCAGGATGACGTTCAGGTTCTCGGGCTTCTCGATGGGCACAAGTTTGAGCTCCATGGGCACATTGTAGCCCACGGCCCTGCTACCTGTGAACCCGCAAGCCCGGGGTTAGACCGAAGGAGGCGGCGCCTTGGGGCGCCCTGCCGCCTCAGGAGTCTGATGGCCCTCGGGGAACGCGGGCACCACCTGCGCCGGAGCGCGGTGCGGGGGTCCGACGAACAGGCTGCGCTTGAGAAGCTGGATGGCCAGGGCCGGGTCCACGCCCTTAGGACACGCCTCGCTGCACGCCCCGGCCAGATGGCAGCCGAATACGCCGTGTAGCGCGTCCACCACGCCTGCACGTTCCGCCAGGCCCTCGTCGCGGCAGTCCGCCACGTACCGGTAGACCTGACTCAGCGCCTGCGGGCCCAGGAACTGCTCGGTCGTGGCCACGGTGGGACAGGCAGCCAGGCAGAGGCTGCACTTCAGGCAGTAGCTGAACTGCACGTAACGTGCCAGTTCCTCCGGCGTCTGCTGATACTCACGCGTCGGCGACTCCATCTCCGCCGCGTCGCGCCGCATGAGATAAGGAAGCACCGCCCGATGCCTGCTGAAGGTCAGGGCCAGGTCGGGCACCAGGTCCTTGATCGCGTCGTGGTTGGGGAGCGGCGCCACCTCGATCACGGGCCCCAGCTCGTTGACCTGGGTGTTGCAGGCCAGGCGGGGCTTCCCGTTGATGAACATCCCGCACGAGCCGCAGACGCCCATCCGGCACGAACACCGGAACGCCAGCGATCCGTCCTGTTCCTCCTTTATCGCGAACAGCGCGTCTAGCACGGTCATGCCCGGCAGGATCTTCACCTTCCACTCCTGCGGCCGCGCCGCTTCGTCCCGCTCGGGATCGTAACGCGCCACCCTCAGCGTCAGGATTCCACCTTCGGTATTGCCGGTCAGCTCCGCCATCTCACGCTACCCCTCAAAGGCGCGCGGCCTGCGCTGCCACCGCCACGCCGTAGACAAGCACCACCAATCCGAAGATCACCACGCCCGCGTTGATGAATCGCACCGCCCTTGGGGTACCCCAAAGCTCCCCCAGGATGCCCCTCAGGCCGTAGAGACCGTGGTAGAGGGCGAAACCCAGCAGCAGGACGTACATGACCGTCCCTGCCGCACCCCGGCCACGCTCGGCCACCGAGGAGAAGGACAGCACGGGCTCCCTGACCCACCCAAAGAGGGCGAGGATGCTAGTGTAATGCATCACCCCCATGTGCAGGGAAAGGAGCACGAGCAGGCCCGCACCGCAGATCAGGTGGAGCGCCCACAGTCTTGATTCCCTCACGGCTCTTCCTCCCCTACCTACTTGGTCAGCAGACCCCACACCCCGGCCGCGAGAAACGCCCCGGCCAGGACCATCAGCACCACCGTCATCCTGCGCTGACGGTGCAGCGCCAGCGGATAGGGGTAGACCGGGTGAGCTGGCCTGCCGAGCGCACAGCCCAGATGGCCGAACAGCAGCCGGAAACCGTTGATGGCGTGAAACACGAAGGCGGCGAGGATCAGGATCTCGCCGGCGACGAAGGCCGGGCGCGACAGAAGGGCCATCGTTTGCTGCCACACTTCCGGTCCCTGCAGCCGTCGGCCGGTTACCCAGACGTGCAACGGCAGGTACAGTATCAGCCCCAGCCCGGAAAGGCGATGAAGGATGTACAGGTACCTCTCTGCCGGATACCGGCCCGCGTAGACCCAACCCCGCAGGCCGAGCCGCATGCTCAACCGGGGCGGGGCGCTGGCCTGCGTCGGGACCTTCACTTGAGTTGCCATGGCTCCACCCTGCCTGATAGACGACATCAGTACTTGCGTTCCACGGGCTTCCAGGTCGTGATCGCAACCGGGGTGTAGGCGAACCGCGGCCCGGTCTCGCTGTGTGTCGCCTGCGTGTGTGCCAGCCAGCGCTCGTCGTCGCGGTCAGGGTAGTCCCGGCGGGCGTGGCCTCCCCTGGATTCCCTCCGCTCGAGCGCCCCCATTATGACCACCTCTGCCAGATCCAACAGGTTCTGAACCTCAACGGCAGCGGTAAGGTCCGTGTTGTACACCCAGCTCCGGTCGTCCAGGTGGATGTGGCTCATCCGGTCGCGAAGCTCTCGCACCTCGGCGAGCGCGGCCGCCAGACCCTCCGCATCGCGGTAGACGCCCACCTTCTCGTCCATCAGATGCCGCAGGCGCGCGCGGATCTGGTGGTGGTTCTCCGGCCCTCGTGCCGCCAGCAGGCCTGCCAGCCGGGACTGCTCTTCCGCGGCCTCGGACAGCGGCGGATCGGGCAGGGTACGCTCCCTGCTTGCCCACAGGGCGGCCTCTCGGCCGGTGATGGCGCCCCACACCAGGCACTCCGCGGTGGAGTTCGTTCCCAGCCGGTTAGCCCCATGCAACGACATGCAGGCCGCCTCGCCGGCAACCCAGATGCCCGCCACCGGTGTCTGGCCGTTGATGTCGGCAGAGATGCCTCCCATCGAGTAGTGAGCCGCCGGCCTCACCGGCAGCGGCCCGTCAATGGGATCAATGCCGTTGAACTTGATGGCCACCTCGCGTATCAGGGGCAACCTCTCGACGATGCGGTCGCGTCCCAGGTGGGTGAGGTCCAGCTCCACGTACTCCAGGCCGCTGGGATGGACGAAGCCCCGGCCGGCCTCGATCTCGGTCATCTCGGCCCGCGAGATAATGTCGCGGGGGGCCAGCTCCATCATCTTGGCGGCGTAGTCCTCCAGGAAACGGCGCCGGTCACGGTTCATCAGGTGGCCACCCTCACCCCTGGCAGCCTCGGTGATCAGAATCCCCGAAGGCACAAGGCCGGTCGGGTGGAACTGCACGAACTCCATGTCCTTCAACGGGAGCCCGGCCCGGTAGGCCATTGCCATCCCGTCGCCGGTCACCGCGTGGGAGTACGTGGTGAAGCCGTACAGCCGGCAGCACCCCCCGGTGGCGATGATCAGGGCCTTGGCCCGCAGCAGGGCGAACTCGCCGGTCTTGAGGTCCCAGGCAGTCAGCCCGGCGAAGACGCCGTTGTGCACGATCATGC
Organism: bacterium; assembly: GCA_046598155.1. Classification (GTDB taxonomy): domain Bacteria; phylum Sysuimicrobiota; class Sysuimicrobiia; order Sysuimicrobiales; family Humicultoraceae; genus VGFA01. Next base: position 5,920 of record JBKJJG010000200.1, read on the forward strand.
GCGTCGCCATCCACTCCTCGTACCGTGCGACGCTGCGGTACTGCTGCATCGTGTCGTAGAGGGCCTGCATCTCGAAGAACCCGGTCTTGTCGGCGGCGAACGTGGCCCTGGGGAAAGTATGGCCACCGAAGGCCCGCTGGTCCAGCCGGCCGTCCTGCCGCCGGGACCACGGCGTCCCCCAGTGCTCGAGGTGCAGGATCTCCCGCGGGGCCGCCTCGACAAACCGCATGACCACGTCCTGGTCGGCGAGGAAGTCGCTGCCCTTCACCGTGTCCCAGGCGTGCAGCTCCAGACTGTCCCCTTCTTCGGGGTGCAGCACGGCGCCGGTGCCGCCCTCGGCGCACACGGAGTGGGCGCGCATAAGCTGCGCTTTCGAGAGAATCGCCAGGTCCAGGTCCCCGCGCGAGGCGCGCAAGACTTCAAGGGCCGCGCGAAGGCCGGCCAGTCCGCTTCCCAGGATCAGAACGTCATGGGTGTAGGTCTGCACGCGTTGCCTCCAGTTCCTGCGTCTGGTCCTTTCATTGGGAGCCGAGGCGGTGATCGTGGCCCCAGACACCCGCCTCTCCTCCTGCCATCCGCACCGCGTGTGGGAGAACCGGCAGCAAGATCTCCAGCCACTCCCGCACCGCTGCAGGGCTTCCTGGGAGGTTGATCACAAGGGTTCGGCCGCGAATCCCGGCTACGGCTCGCGAAAGCATCGCCAGCGGCGTGCGGTCCAGGGTGCGGATCCGCGCGGCTTCCACCAGTCCGGGCGCCATCCGGTCGCACACCGCCAGCGTGGCCTCGGGCGTGACGTCCCGGGGCGAGAACCCGCTGCCCCCGGTGGTTAGAACCAACGCTACCCCGTCCTCGTCGGCGTATCGTACGAGGGCGCTGCTGATGGCCTCCCGATCGTCCTCAAGGATCTCTCGGCGCACCACCATGGCTCCCAGAGCAGCCAGCGCAGAGGCGATCACCTCTCCGCTGGTGTCGGTGCCCTGGCCGCGCGCGACCGTATCGGAAAGGGTCAGGATGGCGACAGGAACCCCTTCCAGCGGCGCCCTGGTCACGGCTCCTCACCCGGACGGCGGTACGTGCCGCTGCGCCCGCCCCGCTTGTGCACCAGGCGCACGCGCTCAATCGTCATCCCGCGGTCAACGGCCTTGCACATGTCGTAGACCGTGAGGGCCGCCCCCACCACCGCGGCAAGGGCCTCCATCTCCACGCCGGTGGGTCCGGTCGAGCGGGCCGTTGCCTCTATCGCCACAATGCTCTTGGAAGCGTCCGGCACCGCCCGCACCTGCACGTCGGTGAGCGCGATCGGATGGCATAGCGGGATCAGGTCCGAGGTGCGCTTGGCGGCCATGATGCCGGCCACCTGCGCCAGTCCCAGCACGTCGCCCTTGGCCACGCGGTTGGCCAGGATGAGATCGAGGGTCGCCGGCAGCATCCGAACCTCCCCGCGCGCCACGGCCACGCGGGCGGTGGCCGCCTTGGTGGAAACGTCTACCATGCGGGCGCGGCCGGCCCGGTCCACGTGCGTGAGCGTGCGCTTCTTAGAAGAGGCGTTCATCTCAGAAGCCGGACCTCAACCTCCTCGCCCTCGTCCAGTCCCATCTCGCCGGGAGGAACGACGACGATCCCGTGCGCGCGCACCATGGAGGTAAGGATCTGCGATCCGGCAGGCAGGGGGACTGCCCAGATTCCGTCCGGCCGCGACTCCAGCCTGACGCGCCGGTGGTCCTCCCTTACCCGCGCCGAGGGCAGGGCGCCCGCAAGCCGCGCCCGCACTAGATCCCACGGTCTCGACCCGGGTTCCATCCCGAGCATCGCTTCTAGCACCGGACGCGCGAACATGTCAAAGATCACGAGCGCCGAAACCGGGTTGCCGGGCAGGCCGATCACCGGCACGGTTCCGGCCAAGGCCAGTACCGTGGGCTTGCCGGGCCGCACGGCGATGCCGTGCACCACGATCCCAGGAGGGCCGAGCGCGGCTATGGCCTCCACTGCCAGGTCTTGCTCTCCCACCGAAGATCCACCGGAAACCAGCAGCATTTCATGATTGACCAGCGCGCGCCGCAGCGCTGCCTCGATCGCCGAGCGGTCATCGCCCACGATGCCGCAGACCGTGGGGGCGCCGCCGGCTGCTTCCACGGCTCCGGCCAGCGCTACCGAGTTCATGTCGCGCACCCGACCCGGCGTCAGGGGATCTCCTGCCGGCACCAGCTCGTCGCCGGTGGCCAGTATCGCCACACGCGGGGGCAGGAAGACCCGAACGGATTCCAGGCCCTGGCCGGCCAGCAGCCCCAGGTCGGCGGGCCGGAGCCGCCACCCGCGCTGCAGCACAAGCTCGCCTGCGCGGATGTCGGCTCCGCGTGCCACCACGTTCTCCCCGGTGAACAAGGGACGTGATACGAGCAGACCCTCCCCCTCAACCGCAGCGTACTCCTGCATCACCACCGCGTCGGCGCCGTCAGGTAGCATCCCTCCGGTTGGAATCCGTACGGCGCCGCCTGGGGACACCCGGACGCCCGCTGCGACGCCCATTTGAACCTCGCCGGCTGGCCGCAGGCGCACCGGCCGGCCTGGAGATGCCGCGGCCAGGTCGGAGGCGCGCACCGCCCATCCATCCATGGTGGAACGGTCGAAGGACGGCAGATCCGTGGAAGCAACGGCATCCTCGGCCATCACGCGACCGAGCGCCGCATGCAGGGGCACGCGCTCGGTGCCGCGCGGACCCGGCCGCAAGACGGCGGCGTACCGGGCGCGGGCGTCGTCCGGCCCTGTCAACCGCGTAAACGCCTTCACGCGAGGCGTCAGATCAACTCACCCCCACCGCGCTGGCCGCCCGAGTGAACGCCTCTAGGGCGCGATCCAGATGCTCCCTGGTGTGCTCCGCGGTCACGATGGTGCGTACCCGGGCGCGGCCCCGCGGCACGGTCGGAAACACGATCCCCACCGCGAAGACGCCCTCTTCGAACAACCGGTCAGAGAACTGCAGGGCGAGCATCTCGTCGCGAACGATAACCGGGGTGATCGGCGTCTCGCTTGCCCCGGTATCGAACCCCAGCCCACGCAGGCCTTCCTTGAAGTACCGGGCGTTCTCCCACAAACGCGCTATCAGTTCAGGGTTCCGCTGCACCAGCCGCACGCCGGCCAGGGCCGAAGCGGCCACCGATGGCGGGTGCGAGGTAGAGAAAAGCAAAGGCCGGGCCCTGTGCATCAGTAGATCCACAAGACCCCGGCCGCCGGCCACGTAGCCCCCGAGCCCGGCGAACGCCTTGGAGAGCGTGCCCACCTGGATGTGCACCCTACCGTGCAAATCGAAATGGTCCACGGTCCCGCGGCCTTGCCGGCCCAGTACGCCGCTGGCGTGGGCGTCGTCCACCATCATGATGGCGCCGAACTCCTCGGCGGCCTCGACCAGCGCGCGCAGCGGCGCTATGTCACCGTCCATGCTGAACACGCCGTCGGTGATGAGGAGAACCCGGCGGGCGCCGCGGCACTCGGCCAGCATGCGGCGCGCGGCCCCGACGTCCCGGTGCGGGAAGACCTTCTTGTCAGCGCCGGAGAGCCGGCAGCCGTCAATGATGCTGGCGTGGTTCAGCTCATCGCTTACCACCACGTCCTCCCGGCCCAGCAGGGCGGCAACGGTGCCGGCGTTGGCCGTGAAGCCCGACTGGAAGAGCAGCGCGGCCTCGGTGTGCTTGAAGGCGGCCAGTTCCGCTTCCAGTTGTTGGTGGATCGCCATGTTGCCCGCGATCGTTCGTACCGCGCCGGACCCCACGCCGGTGGTGGCGATGGCTTCCAGCGCGGCGGCCTTCAGGGCAGGATGGTTGGCCAGGCCCAGGTAGTTGTTGGAGGAAAGGTTGATGAGCTCACGGCCGTCGTAACGCGCGATCGCGGCCTGGGCGCCTTCCAAGAGCCGGGGCCAGCGCCACAGACCCTTCGCGCGCAGCTCTTGAAGCTCACTGTCCACAAACGCCAGGGGATGCCCCGGATCAGGACTCAATGGTCAGGATCACCTTCCCCGCTTCCCCCGAAGCCAGCCGCTTGAACGCCTCTTCGAATCGTTCCAGCGGCAGGCGGTGGGTGATGATGGGCCTGATGTCCAGCCCCTGCCGGAGCAGCGTGTTCATCTGCTCCCAGGTCTGCCACATCAGGCGGCCGAAGATACCCTGCAACCGTACTTCCTTGAAGACCACCAGGTTAGCCAGGTCCAGCTCGAGCGGCGCTCCGGGCAGGCCCAGCAGCCCAACCCAACCGCCCCCACGCGCCGCCTGCAGCGCATCCCGAACGCCGGAGGGGTGGCCCGACATCTCCAAAACCGCATCGGCACCGCTGCCGCCGGTCCGTTCGCGCACGCGCTCGGGGACGCCACCATCACGGGCGTCCAGCACCAGATCGGCGCCCATCCTCCGGGCAAGCGCCAGGCGGCTCTCCGTGACGTCGGATGCGATCACCAGCCCGGCGCCTGCCATCTTGCAGACGGGAATCGCCATCAGCCCTATGGGACCGCAGCCGGTGACGAAAACGGCCCGGCCGACCAGCTCGGTCGCCATGGCCGTATGGACCGCGTTGCCGAGCGGGTCCATTATCGCGGCCACATCGAACGGGATCACCGGATCCAGTCGCCAGGCGTTGCCGGCCGGCAACACCACGAACTCCGCGAACGCCCCGTCGCGATCGATCCCGACAATCTCGAGCCGCTGGCAGATGTGCGGCTGGCCTCCGAGGCAAAGGGCGCAGCGGCCACAGGCCACGTGGCACTCACCCGCCACCCGATCGCCTGCCTTGACGGTGTTGACGCCCTCGCCGGTCGCCACGACCGTGCCGCAGAACTCGTGCCCTATCACGCGAGGGGTCCGTATGCGCGACTGCGCCCAGGGGTCCCACTTGTAGATGTGCAGGTCGGTCCCGCAGATTCCGGCCGCGGCAACCCGAATCAGCACCTCGCCCGGGCCAGGGGCCGGGACCGGGAGTTCAACGAGTTCGCAGCCAGGCCCGGGTGTCGTCTTGACCAACGCTTTCATCACTCAATGGTTTCGACACGCCGCGCGCCCGACTCCTGCGCGGAACGGCAGGAACGCTCCTGGCAGCGCGGCGAAGGAAGGCGCACAAACGACCTTCCCCGGAGGCCGGTATGCCGTTTCTGTTCCACCCGCTGGCAGTCCATCTCCCTGTGGCCCTCTGGCTCACGAGCGCCCTGCTCGACCTGCTCTACGTGCGCCGGGGGGACCCCTTCCACTTCCGCGCTGCGCGTGGGCTCATAGGACTGGGGCTGCTGGGAGCAGCGGTCTCGATCGCCACCGGGTTCGCGGACGCACTGCCGCTCGTAAGCAAGGGCGTGGGAAAGGCCTTCGTGGACCTCCACAGGGTCCACCAGGTCTTCGCCTATCTCTCGACGCTGCTGTACGCCGTCAGCTTTCTGGTCCGATGGAGGCGGCCGGGCGTGGGGCGCGCCGCAATAGCCGTGCTGATGGTGGCAGGCGCTGCGCTCATCGCGGCAACGGGGTGGCTTGGGGGCGACCTCCGGCTGGCGATCTAAGGGGCCCTCCGGCCGCCGGTGGCTAGCCCCCCAGGTAGGCCCGCCGGACCTCCTCGTTGGCCTGCAGTTCGGCCGCGGAGCCCAGGAGCACAACCTCGCCGGTCTGGAGCACGTACCCGCGGTTCGCGACCGACAACGCCATGTAGGCGTTCTGTTCCACCAGCAGGATCGTGGTTCCCTGGGCGTTAATGTCCTTGATGGAGTCGTAGATCAGGTCCACCAGCACTGGCGCCAACCCCATGGAGGGCTCGTCCAACAGCAGGACCTTGGGGCGGGTCATGAGCCCCCGGCCGATGGCAAGCATCTGCTGCTCGCCGCCTGAGAGGGTGCCTGCCACCTGGGCGCGGCGCTCTCTGAGCCGGGGGAACATCCCAAACACCCTCTCAAGATCCTGCTCTATGCCGCTCCGGTCGGTGCGCGTGAACGCGCCCATCTCCAAGTTTTCCGTGACGGTCAGGCGGCCAAAGACCCTCCGGCCCTCGGGTACGTGGACGACGCCCTTGGCCACGATCTCGTGCGGGCTCGTCGCGCCTAGGTCCTCACCTGCCAGGGTTATTTGCCCGCCGCGGGGGCGCAGCAGCCCACTGATCGTCTTCAGCGTGGTGCTCTTCCCGGCGCCGTTGGCGCCGATCAGCGTGACGATCTCGCCCGGGTCCACCTTCAGGGAGATACCCTTGAGGGCATGGATGTTCCCGTAGTAGACGTGTAGGTTCTCAACTTCCAGAAGCGCCATGGAGGCCCTCGCCCGGTCTGTTCAGTGGGTTGCGTACGCGCCGGTCTTGCGCGTGCCCAGGTATGCCTCGATCACCCGCGGGTCGTTCTGCACCTCCTGCGGGGTTCCCTCGGCGATCTTGGTGCCGTAGTCGAGCACGGTTACGAGCTCGGAGATACCCATGACCACGCGCATCTGGTGCTCGATCAGCAAGATGGTTATGCCCTTCTCGTCGCGGAGGCGCCGGATAAAGGCCATCATCTCTATGGTCTCGCGCGGGTTCATGCCGGCGGTCGGCTCGTCAAGCAGCAGCAGCGAGGGGCGGCAGGCCAGCGCTCGAGCCACCTCGAGGCGCCGCTGATCGCCATAGGGCAGGTTCTTCGCCAGGAAGTCGCCCTTGCCCCGCAGCCCGACGAAATGTAGAAGGTCGCGGGCCGCGGCCGTGGAGGCGCGGTCCTCCTGCCGGGTATACGCGGTATTCAGAACCGCCCCGAACCATGACGAGCGCAGGTGGGTGTGCATCCCAACCAGGATGTTCTCGAGGCCAGTCATGTTTGCGAAGAGCCGGATGTTCTGATAGGTCCGGGCAATGCCCAACCGGGCGATGCGGTCCGGGGAAAGCCCGTCAATGGGCACGCCCTGGAAGACCATCTCCCCCTCTTCCTGCCGGTAGAAACCGGTTACGCAGTTGAAGTAGGTGGTCTTGCCTGCCCCGTTGGGCCCTATGATGCTGTGGATGGATTGCTCCTTGACTTCCAGGTCAAGCCGGTTCAGTGCCACCAGGCCGCCGAAGCGCTTGGTCAGGCCGCGCGAAATCAGAATGGCCATGTTACCCCTCACCCCGGCGCCCTGAGTCGCCCGGGTCTTCCAGGCGGTCCGCGGGACCGACCTCCTCGGACGCGTGCAGCTCGCGCTTCAGCGCCTCCGCCGGCCACAGCCCCTCCGGCCGGAGCTGCATCATCAATACGAGTGCCGCCCCGTAGATCAGGAACCGGTACTCGGCGAACTCACGAAGCAGCTCGGGTAGCCCGACAAGGAAGAGCGAACCCACGATGACCCCGGGCATGCTCCCCATTCCTCCCACAATGATGAGGGCCAGCACGTTGATCGAGATGAGCAACTGGAAGCTGTGCGGGAAGATTGAGCCTACCATTACCGCGAAGATCGCGCCGCTTAGACCGCCGAAGGCCGCGCCCATCGCAAAGGCCATCAGCTTGACGTTCACCAGGTTGATCCCCACGGCTTCGGCCACGTCCTCGTCCTCGCGTACCGCCATCCAGGCCCGCCCCAGGCGCGAGTCGCGCAGCCGCATAGCGACGAAGATGACCAGGGCGCAGCTGGCAAGCGTGATATAGAAGAGCTGCTCGGGCCCCGCGAACTCGAACCCGCCGATCATCGGCTTGGGAATGCCCAGGATGCCCTGGGACCCTCCCAGCCACGGCCGCAGGAAGTCGGACAGAACCAGGATCCGGATGATCTCGCCAAATCCCAGGGTAGCGATGGCCAGGTAGTCTCCGCGGATTCTCAGCACCGGAACGCCCAGCAACACGCCAGCGATCAGCGAAACGACCACAGCGAAGGGCACGGCCGCCCAAAACGAGAGCTGCGCTATGCCGTACTCCCCGACCGAGGTCAGCAGGCCCACGGTGTATGCGCCGATGGCGAAGAACGCGACATAGCCCAGGTCGAGCAGGCCAGCGAAGCCCACCACCACGTTGAGCCCCAGCCCCAGCAAAGCAAAGAGTCCCACGAGGACAAGCACCTGGGAAAGAAACGGTCCCGCGGCCAACGGCACGAGCAGGAGCATCGCCACGCCGGTGCCTAGCGAGGCCAGGCGCAGGACACGCTGCCGCGGTGCGGGCAACCGCCCTTGCCAGTGCCGCACTGCACCGCCCCAGCGGGCCCAGAATGTGCTTAGACCCCAGGCCAGGGCAAACACGATTGTCGCGCCGCGTAACGAGAGCCCGTCTTCGACGAACAGCAGCTCCCGAATCGTGGACCGGATTCCTTCCGCGTGCAGAAGGATCTGCAGCAGTTCTTGGAAGAGGCCAACGCCCAGGGTCCATGACAGGGCAGTGACTAGCGGCTTGCGGACGCTGGCGGACAATAGCGAGGCAGCCGCCCCCAGCGCCCCCGCCGCTGCGCCGCCCAGCAGTATCAGGGGAATTCCGGAAGTGCCACGGTCGAACGAGAGCAGGGCGAACATCGCGGGCGAGGCACTGACGAACATGGCGCGCATGTTCACCAGGCTGCCGAGCACCACGAGCGCGGCCACGGCCGCCCCCACCATCGCCCCGGCCAGCGCGCCACGCGCCAGGGGCGCAGCGGCGGAGCCACCTACCTGCCTCTGCGCGCCCAGGTACCCCGCGACCAGAACAGTGAGGACAGGCAGCGCCAGGCCAAGCGAGATCGCGCCCACGATGATCTGTCGCCCTGCAAACGTCTCGACCATGCCCACAAGGGCAATGAAGACCGCCACGCCGCCCCAGATGAGGCCCTTCTGGACGGCCGCGATCCAGGGTCGCGCGTGCCTGCCCGCCGGTGTGCGCTCCATATCCGCTACGCCTTCTTGGCCCCGAGGCGCTCGCCCATGATTCCCGACGGCCGGAAGATCAGGACCATGACCAGCATGGTGAAGGCGATCACGTCCTTGAGCTGATAGGGCGCCACGATCCCGAGACCGTCGAGGAACAGGATTGGGCCGACCGACTCAAACAGGCCCAGGAACAGACCGCCGAGCATGGCGCCCGGTATGTTGCCGATGCCGCCGAGCACCGCCGCGGTGAACGCCTTGATGCCGGGGACGAAACCCATGAAGAAGTGCACCTGCTTGAAGACAAGCGCGTACAGAAAGCCCGCAGCCCCGGCCATCGAGGACCCGACGGCGAAGGCGATCACGATCGCGCGGTCCACGTCAATGCCCATCAGCGCCGCCGCTTCCCTATCCTCCGAGACCGCCCGCATCGCGGTCCCGGTCTTGGTGCGCATCACGAACGCGTAGAGCCCTGCCATCATCAATACCGCCGCCACGATCACCACGGCCTGCGTCCGCAGAATGTTGATGCCCGCGATGGCCCATGTACCTTTGAGGACCTCGGTTTCAGGATACGCCTGGAACCCGGAGCCAAAGAAGCCGCGGAACGTGTACTGCAGGAAGAAGGACGCGCCTATGGCCGCGATGAGCGGCACCAGTCGGGGCGCCTGGCGCAGAGGCCGGTAGGCAACTCGCTCGAGCAGCAGCGCAATCACCGTCGAGGTGACGATCGCCACCGCCAGAACCACCAGAAGGCTCACCACGGGGTTGCGGTCTAGGTAGCCGGATCTCCCAAAGGCCGCAGCCACGAAGTAGGCCGTGTACGCTCCGCTCATGAAGACCTCGCCGTGGGCGAAGTTGATCATGCGGAGGATGCCGTACACCATCGTGTACCCCAGGGCGATCAGGGCATAGATGCTCCCCTGGGACAAGCCGTACACCACGAAATCAATCCAGACCTCGCCCGGGTACCTCCGAGCCATGATCGTGCCGATCGTCCCCCAGACCACCACCATGAGGACCACGATCCGAAAGGCCCACAGGTAGAGGTCGGTGACCGAGAGTCTCCAGGCCCAACTGCGCTGCACGCTCGCCTCCTAATCAAACGGAGGGGATGAGCCAAAGGTGGCCTTTAGGCTCATCCCCCCACGATGATGCGTTCGCTTCCGGCAGCCCCCGCCGACTACGGGTAGATCTTCTTCGGATCCTTCCCGGCGTCCCACTTCGCGGGATCGGCCGAGACGATCTGGTAGACGGCGATCTTCGGGTCGGCGCAGTCGCCGTTCTTGTTACAGGTCAGGGTTCCGGTCAGACCCTTGAAGTTTTTGGTCGCGAAGAGCGCGTCGCGCAGCGCCTTTCGTCCAATGTAGGTGTTGCCCGCCGCGTCCTTCTTCGCCACCTTCTCGATCGCGGCAAAGATCACCATGGCGGCGTCGTACGCGTGCGCGTGAAACGCGGACAGCGGCTTCTCGCCGTACTTCTTCTGGTGTTTGTCCTGGAACACTTTGTACGCGGGCCCCAGGGCCTCAGGAGAGAGGTCCGGACTCGAGAGGTACATCCCCTTGGCACCATCGCCGGCCGCCTTCAGGAAGTCGGCGGAGAACATCCCGTCCGCGCCCATCAGCTTGACGCCGGCGAGGCCGGAGACTTCCTTTACCTGGCGGGTAACATGGCCGCCAGCCGAGGTGAAAATGGGGTAGTAGATGATTCCGGGCTTGCCGACCGCGATCTTCGTAAGCACCGGCTTCATGTCGGTGTCGGTGGGCCCAATGGCTTCCTGGGCAGTGATGGTGCCACCGAGCTTCTTGAAGGTCTCCGCAAACACACCCTGCAACCCCTCGGCGTACGGGCTTCCATCGTGAATCGTCGCGGCCGTGGTGAGCTTGAGTGCCTTGTAGGCGAACTCCGCAGCCACCCTGCCCTGGACCTTGTCGTTGTGGGCGGTGCGCAGGTACCCATCGTAGGTCGGCCCCCGGTCAGGGGCTGTCAGCTTGGGCGCGGTGTTAGAGGGCGAGACCGTCACGATGCCGGCCTTCCAAAGAATGGGAGCTCCTGGCACGGCCTCGCTCGAGCAGTTGGAACCTATCGCGGCCACGAGGGCCTTGTTGGCAGAAAGCTTGGTCGCCGCGGTTACACCACCTTCCGCGTTGCAGCCGGAGTCCTCACCGATCAGCCGGATGCGGTGGCCCACCAGCCGGCCGCCCTTGTCATCAATGGCAATCTCGATGCCGCGCCGGCTGTCAATGCCAAGGCTGGCATCCGGCCCAGCGACCACGAGCCAGTAGGCGATGGTGAGCGACCGGTCCTTCTCGATCTTCACTACGCCGACCGGGTCCGTAACGGGCCCAACCGTCGCCGCAGGAGCCGCCGGAACAAAGTACTGGCCGCCCGCAACCATCAGGGCAACAACGAGAGCAATTGGAATCCTCATGCGCTTCATCCTCTGTCTCTCCCTCCCTGGACATGGGGTCCTCCGCGCCTTGCGGGCGGAAGTGGGTGACGTTTCGCCGTCGCGGGCGCGTGTTCCTTCTACTAGCCCCTCAGCACGTTCCGCAGCACGAACGCGAGGTTCGCGGGGCGCTCGGCCATGCGCCGCATCAGGTACGGGTACCAGTGGGTCCCGAAGGGCACGTAGATCCGCACCCGGTGGCCCCCGCGGAGCAGGCGCTCCTGAAGATCCCGGCGGATGCCGTAGATCATCTGGAACTCGTAACGATCCCGCGGGATGCCCTCGCTCTCCACCTGGGAGACGGCGGCCTGGATCAGCCGCTCGTCGTGGGTGGCGATGGCATGGCAGACAGGATCGCGCAGCAGGCGCTGTTGGAGCCTGACAAAGTTGGCGTCCACGTCACGCTTGCGGGGGTAGGCAACCGTGGGTGGCTCGGCGTAGGCGCCCTTGCACAGGCGGATGGGAATGCGGAGCCCCAGCAAACGATCAACGTCGTCCCCGCTCCGGTAGAGGTACGCCTGGATAACCGCGCCCAGCGCGTCACATCCCTCGGCCCTCAGTCGCGTGACGATCTCAAGGGTCCGGTCAACGTAGGGCGAGTGCTCCATGTCAACGCGGACGAACCGCCCGTCCGCCCGGGCCGCCTCAAGCACTCGGCGCAGATTGTACGCGGCCAGGTCGGTGTCGAGGTCAAGACCGAGCTGGGTGAGCTTGACCGAGATGTAGCAATCCACCGGCCGGCCCCGCAGCCGGGTTGCGACCTCCGCGTAGGCATCGGCCGCGGCCTGTGCTTCCCGTGGCGACGTGGTCTTCTCTCCCAGCAGGTTGAGCGAAAGGAGGTACCCCTCCGCGGCCAGCCGGTCCACGACCCCCAGCGCCTCGTCCAGCGTCTCGCCGGCCACGAACCTCCGCGCGGCGCGGCGCGCCATCCGCTGCCTGAGGACAAAAGCGTGGACGCGGTCGTTCTCGGAGAGCGCAAGCAAGAGCTGTCGGATCATCGGCCCGCCCGCTATGGGTAGATGCCGCGGATGAGCACTGCCTGGGCCACGCGGTCTATGGCCTTGATCAGCGCCGCGGTCCGCAGGTCCACACCCCGGCTGTCGGCGATCTGCTCCACGGCCTCGAAGCTGCGGACCATGATCCTGTCCAGGTTGGCGTTCACCTCTTCCTCTGTCCAGAAGAACTGCTGCAGCCCTTGGACCCACTCGAAGTACGAAACGATCACCCCGCCAGCGTTGGCAAGAATGTCGGGGATGACCGTGATCCCGCGCTCCGCCAGTACCGCGTCTCCGCCCGGGGTAACGGGCCCGTTGGCGGCCTCCACGATCAAGCGCGCCATCACGCGCGCCGCGTTGTCCGCGGTGATCTGCCCCTCAATCGCGCTCGGGACCAGCACGTCGCAGGGGAGTTCCAGCATCTCCTTGTTGCTGATGGCATCCGCGCCGGGGAACCCGGCCACGGTACCTGCCTGTCTCTTGTGCTCCACGAGTCGGGCATGGTCGAGCCCGCCGGGGTTGAACACCCCCCCCTGCGTGTCGCTTACCGCGATGATCCGGCAGC
>JBKJJG010000218.1:0-4907 GCA_046598155.1 bacterium
GCAACGTGGTCTGCAACTGCCTCCAGGCGCGCTCGTGGCTGACCGACCTGAGGGAGGGCGACGAGCGGCTCCTGTCGGTTGTCCCGTTCTTCCACGTGTACGGCCTGACGATCTGCATGAACATGAGCGTGGTCTTCACCTCGAACATCCGCATCAACAGCATGATGTTGGCCGCGCCGATGGCCACGCTCATGTTCATGCAGATCGTCAGGCCGTAGACGTGGAAGAACGGAACAACCGACAGGAGGCGCTCGTCGCCCTCCCTCAGGTCGGTCAGCCACGAGCGCGCCTGGAGGCAGTTGCAGACCACGTTGCGGTGGGTGAGCGTGGCGGCCTTGGGGATGCCGGTGGTCCCACCCGTGTACTGCAGCACCGCGTCGTCGTCGGGGCTGATGACCGGCCGTTGCTCAAGACGCTGGGCGCGCAGCGCCTCCCGGAAGGGTACGATGCCGGGCCCCTCGGGCATTACGTCGCCTTCTTTCTTTGCCTTGAGCAACCGATAGAGCAGCCGCCACTTCCCTGGGAAGAAGTCGTAGACGTTCGTCACGAACACGGTCTGCAGGTCGGTGTGCGGCCGGACCTCGTGCAGGTCCTTGTATAGCCGCGAGATCCCCACGGCGAACCGGGCGCCGGAGTCCTTGAGGACGAAGGCCAGGTCGCGGCCCTTGTAGAGCGGGTTGACCTGGACCAGGATGCCGCCGGCCTTCCAGATGCCATAGGCGGCCACGACGTACTGCGGGTTGTTGGGCAACATGATCGCCACGCGGTCGCCGCGGTGGAAACCGCGCTCAACCAGCGCCTTGGCAAACCGATCGGAGAGGTCGTCAAGTTGCCGGTAGGTGATGCGGTTGTCGAACTTGGGGCCGACCTGGATCAGGGCCGGGTTGTTCGGGTACTTGCGTGCGCTCTCGTCAAGGAAGCCATAGATGGGTTGCGATGGGAAATCCAGCGTGCGCGGTACTCCCGGCTCATAGTGCCTGAACCAGGGCCGATCTCCCTGTGTCACTGGGATCGCCACGACCAGCCTCCAGCAAGGGGTGTGGGGATCTGGGTTCTGCGGCGGTCCGCGTGAGTCCTGCCGTGCGGGCCCGCTCCACGGCAGGCCAAACATGGTATGATACCGTTGGCCGTGCTAGGTGGGGAGCTAGCGGTTCCCTGTACCCGCAATCCGCTACAGCGGGGCTGAACTCCCGCCCAGAGGCGCCATCTCGTGGGGCCAGGCCCGCGCGCGCAGCAAGGAGGGCCGGGTCCTGTGCAACGGGAACTGACCAACCCCGCCAGGCCCGGAAGGGAGCAACGGTACGTCAGCCGCCCCGTGTGCCGCAGGGACACCTGGCCTGAGCCAGCGGCGCGGATACCGCCCGGGGGATGGTCGTCGAAGGCGGGTGCACGGCCGATTCCTACGACTCGGCGGCCTCGTCGCGTGCCGCGTCTTCGCGGGTTCTCCCCTCATCGCGCGCGGCTCGGTTGGGCCCGAACCGGCGCAACAGGTCTGCCATCTCGTTCAGGCGTTGGGCCACCAGATAGTTGAGCGTTCCCTCGGGGTAGTTCCCCTGTTCGTCGGCCTCGCCCGCGGGCAGTCCGGTCAGTACCTCGATGCCCTCGTCAATCGAGCGCACCGCCCAGATGCCAAACCGGCCTTCCCGAACCGCCTCGGCCACCTCGTCGTTCAGCATCAGGTTGCGCAGGTTCTGGTGGGGGATCAGCACGCCCTGCCGGCCGGTGAGCCCCAGCGCCTTGCACGCGTAGTAGAAACCCTCGATCTTCTCGTTGACGCCGCCGATAGGCTGGATCTCTCCCTTCTGGTTCACCGAGCCGGTGACGGCAACCCCTTGGACTATGGGCACCCCGGCTAGGTCGCTGAGCAGCGCGTAGAGCTCGGTGGAGGAGGCGGAGTCCCCCTCGACCTCCTCGTAGGTCTGCTCAAAGGTTATCGAAGCGTTAAGCGAGAGAGGCCGCCTTCGGGCGAACTTCCCGCCCAGGTAGGCCGACAGCGTCAGCACGCCCTTGCTGTGGATGCGACCCGACATCTGGGTCTCGCGCTCGATGTTCACGACTCCGCGTCCGCCAACGAAGGTACGCGCGGTCACCCGCGACGGCCTCCCAAAGGCGTAGTCGCCCAGCATCAGGACCGACAGCCCGTTCACCTGGCCGACGGTGGACCCATCCACGCTGACCAAGATCTGCCCGTTGCGGAGCAGGTCGCGGATGCGTTCCTCGATCCGGTTGCTGCGCCGGATCCGCTCCTCGATCGCGCGCACAACGTGAGGCGCCGAGACCACCGAGGAGCCCTCGCTCTTCGCCCACGCCGCGGCCTCGTAGATCACGTCCACCATCTCGTTGAACCGCATCGAGAGCCGGTGCTGGTCGGCGGCGATGCGCGCGCTCTGCTCGAGCGTGCGGGCCACGGCGCCGCGGTCAAAGGGCAGCAGCCCCTGCCGGCGGCAGATCGTCCCGATCGCCTGCGCGTACTCGACCATCGCGGTCTGGGTGCGCTCGATGTCCACGTCGAAGTCGGCCTTGATCTTGAACAACTTGGGGAAGTCGTCGTCCAGCTGGTACAGGAGGTGGTGGATCATGGAGGCGCCGATGACGATCACCTTCACGTTCAGCGGGATCGGTTCGGGACGCAGCGTCGCGGTGGCGAACAACCCGTACTGCTCGGCGATGTTCTCGATGCGCACCTCACGGCTCTTCAGCGTGCGCTTCAGGCCTTCCCACGAGAACGGCGCCACCAGCAGGTCCCGGGCCTGCACGATCAGGTAGCCTCCGTTGGCGCGGTGGATGGCGCCGGGCTTAATCATGGTGAAGTCGGTGACCATGGCGCCGAACTCACCGCGGTACTCCGCCTTCCCGAAGAGGTTGTAGTAGGTCGGGTTCATTTCGAGCACCACCGGCGCGCCCCGGTTCTGGCTGTTGTCAATCAGCAGGTTGACCTGGTAGCGCGTGAACTCCGCCCGCCGGGCCATGAACGGAAGCTGCGGCTGTTGGGCCGCCTCGTCCTTGAAGTCGTCGTGGCGCTCGACAACGTCGGCAAGGAAGCGATCCAGCCACCCGACGATCCGCTCCTGGCCGGCGTAGTACTGCTTGAGCGCTTCCACCGCGTGGCTGGCCACCGAGAGGGCGGCGGAGCGCTCCAGCTCTTGAACGGCCTCCTTCGCTTCCCGCTCGATGGCGCGTACCTTGCGGGTAGCGTCGCCCACGCTCTCCTGCAGCGTCCGCGCCCGCCGCTCAAGCTCCTGGCGGTGGCTGGCGGTGAGCTGGGCCAGTTGCTCGTCCGCCAGCGGATCTCCGGACGGCGCGATCGGGACCGTCGCGATCCCTACGGGGGTACGCTGGAGCGCAAAGCCCAGGCGCCGCGCCTCCCCTTCCAGATCGCGCCAGAGCGCGTTTGCCTGCTGCTCGAAGGTCTGGATGACCCCGCTGCGCTTGGCCTCAAACGTCTCGCTGGCGAACAGCTTGCGGATCGAATCCTTAAGATCGTCCACCAGGCGCTCGATCTCGCGGCGGAACCGGGACCCTTCGCCCGGCGGCAGCGCGATTGCCATGGGTTGATCCGGGTGCTGGAAGTTGTGCACGTAGATCCAGTCGGATGGTACTTCCTGGCAAGCGGCGACCTGCTGCACTCGGCTCTGGGTGTAGGTTGTACGGCCGGTCCCCGCGGGTCCGGCCACGAAGATGTTGTAGCCGGGCTGGGCGACGGTCAGCCCGAAGTCGAGCGCCCGGACGGCCCGGTCCTGCCCGACGATGCTCTCCCCGGCTGGGAGGTCGGCGGTGGTCTCAAACGGCAGGTCCTCTGGCCGGCAAGTCCAGCGGACCTGGTCCGCGGGCACTCGGCGGCTGGCACGGAGATCGCTGTTGTGGGTATCGTCTGCGGTAGGCATGTGGAGAACATTCGGGGGGTGAAAGGTCTACTCCTATCGAATCGTGACGGCGGAAGGGTCCTGGAGGTGCTCACCCCGGGGGCGCAATCGTTCCCCGGGGATCCGAAATACCGGGAGGGGAAGCGCATGGGGGCCTATCTGATGCTCAGCAACCTGACCGACGAGGGCGCGGAGACGATCAAGAAGAACGCGGCCCGGATCAAGGAGGTCAACAAGGAGGTCGAAGCTTGGGGAGCCAAGATCCTGGTGCAGTACGCCGTCCTGGGTCCGTTTGACTTCGCCACGATCCTTGAAGCGCCCAGCGCGGAGGTCGTGGCACGGGTCTCGATTGAGTTGGGCGCGCGGGGCAGCGTGAAGATCCAGACGCTGCCGCTGATCCCGATTGACGCTTTCATAGCCTCGATGAAGCCGTAGTGATTGACGTAGGGCTCGTCGGGCACTTCGCCAAGGACAGGTTGATCTTCCGCGGCGTCACGGAGATCGCGTCCGGGGGCGGGGTCTACTACGGCTCGATGGCGCTGCGCCGGCTCGGCTTCAGCGTCGCGGTCGCCACCCGCCTCCACCCGGACGATTTCGGCCTGCTGGAGGAGCTGCGCAGCGAGGGGATCACCATCCACGCGTTCGCGGCTCCAGAGACCACGGGCATCGAGAACGTCTACCCTGGCAACGAGATGGACCGGCGGATCTGCCGGCCGCTGGCGTTCGCCGGTCCGTTCTCCTCCGGGGAGATTCCCCGCTGGGACGCGCGCGTCACCGTCATCACCCCCCTGATGGCCGGCGAGGTCACCCGCGATCTGGTGCGCGAGCTGGTGGCGCGCGGGCCGGTAGGGCTCGACGTGCAGGGGTTCGTCCGGGTCCGGCAGGGCGACGCGTTGGTCACCGTGGACTGGCCCGGCAAAGCGTCAGATCTAGATGGCGTCGCGTTCCTGAAGGCCGACGACGCCGAAGCCGAGGTGCTCACGGGCCAGACCGACCTCCGGAAGGCGGCGGAAGCCCTGGCCGCACTGGGGCCGCGGGAGATCG
>JBKJJG010000069.1:0-3000 GCA_046598155.1 bacterium
GGCGTTTCGCACGCGCGTGGATCGCCGACCGCCTGGCCCTGCGGCCTAGCGGTGCGCGGAGACTACGAGCGGAACTGGCGGCGCGCGGCGTGGCGCCGGCGGTGATTGCCGAGGCGCTGCGGGAGCAGTTGCTTCCGGAACAAGAGGAGGCCCTGGCGCTGCGCCAGGCAGGGGACCGACTGAGGCGTCTCCAGGGGTTTCCTCCACACGTGGCACGGAGGCGCCTGGTGGGATGGCTGCAGCGCCGTGGCTATTCGGCCGGCACCATAGCAAGCACTCTGCGGAAGGTGGGACCGTCCAGCGCGGGCAGCCCTGATGACGACCCCTCATTCTGATTCCGGCCAGGCGCAGCCGGCCCAACTGTCCCTCGACCTGGCGCCCGAAGACCGCGCGCGGGCGCTGGAGGGCCTCACCCCCAGCCAGCTCGCCGCGGTAACCCACGGCGACGGCCCCTTGCTGATCGTGGCCGGCGCAGGCACCGGGAAAACGACCGTCATCACGCGTCGCATCGCATGGCTGATCGCCAGCCGGCGCGCGCGTCCCTCCGAAATCCTCGCGCTGACGTTTACCGATAAGGCGGCCGGGGAGATGGAGGCGCGCGTGGACCAGCTCGTGCCCTACGGCTACGTGGATGCGTGGATCAGCACGTTTCACGCCTTCGGCGACAGGGTGCTGCGCGAGCAGGCGCTCGAGGCTGGGCTTACGCCCGATTTCCGGGTGCTCTCACGGCCTGAGCAGTTCATCTTCGTCCGCGACCGGCTCTTCCAGATGCCGCTGGAGAGGTACAGGCCTCTGGGCGATCCGACGCGGTACATTGACGCGCTGCTCACCTTGATCGCCCGCGCAAAGGACGAGGACATTTCCGCGGAAGCGTACGAGGCCTTCGCGGAGCGGCTGGTCCGGGAAGGCGAAGCGGGCGGCGACGGATCGGAGCCGGGGGAGGACCCCGGAGCGCACCTCGAGATTGCCAAGACCTACGGTGCCTATCAGCGCCTGCTGCGTGAGGCAGGCCGGGTGGACTTCGGCGACCTGATCTCGATCCCCCTCCAGTTGTTCCGCGACCGTCCCGAGATCCTGCGTCGCTACCTGGAGCGGTTTCGTTACATCCTGGTGGACGAGTTCCAGGACACGAACCACGCGCAGTTCGAGCTCGTGCGAATCCTGGCAGCGGCGCACCGCAACGTCACGGTGGTTGGGGACGACGATCAGGCGATCTACAAGTTCCGCGGCGCGGCGATCAGCAACATCCTGGGGTTTACGGCCGCGTATCCCGACACCGCGCAGGTGGTACTTACCGACAACTTCCGGTCGCCCCAGACGGTGCTGGACGCTGCCTACCGCCTGATCCAGCACAACAACCCCGATCGCCTGGAGGTGCGCAACCAGCTCGACAAGCGGCTCGTGGCCCGCCAGCCCACCGGCCCGCTCGTCAGGCACCTGCACCACGACACCCTTACCAGCGAGGCAGACGCCGTGGCAGAGGCGATCGCCGGCCACGTCCAAACCGGCGGGCGGGCGAGGGACTGCGCGATTCTGGTGCGCGCCAACCGTGATGCGGACCCGTTCATGCGGGCACTGAACCTTCGGGGGATCCCCTGGTGGTTCTCCGGAACGCGCGGGCTCTACGACCGCGAGGAGATCAGGGTTGCGTTGGCGTTCCTGCGCGTCCTGGCCAACCCGGCGGACAATCTGAGCCTGTACTACCTGGGCACCTCGGGCCTCTATCTGGTCAACGGCACCGAGATGGCGCTGGCGCTCAACCAGGCGAACCGGCGCCACAGATCGCTGGAGCACACCTTCCGGAATCCGCACACGGCCCCCGAGCTCAGCGCCGAGCTGTCACCCGAGAGCCGGGCCTCCATTGCCCGCCTCCTCGAGGACCTGGACGAGATGCGCGCGCTGATGCGCCACCACCCCACGGGGCGCGTGCTTTACGAGTATCTGGTCACGCGCACGGGCTACATCCGGCGCCTGGCCACGTCTGAGCATCCCGGCGATGAGGTGAAGGTGGCGAACCTGGCCCGCCTCTTCGACGTCGTGGCACGCCACGGCGAGGTCGCCGTGTACGATCGGGTGCCCGAGTTCGTGCGTCGCATGGAGGACCTGATCGCGGCCGGCGACGACCCTCCATCCCCGGACCCTGATCCGGAGTTCGATGGCGTGCAGATCCTGACCGTACACAAGGCCAAGGGACTGGAGTTCCCGATCGTGTTCCTGGTCAACTGCGTTGCCGACCGGTTTCCATCGCGCGGGCGGTCCGAGCCCCTGCGGATTCCCGACGAGCTGGTGCGGGACAAGGAGGTCCTGCCTTCGGGTGATAGCCATCTTCAAGAGGAGCGGCGGCTGTTCTACGTGGGCATGACGCGGGCGAAGCAACGGCTGGTGCTCACGAGCGGACGGGACTACGGGAACTCCCGCCCGCGCAAGGTCAGCCGTTTCGTGCTGGAGGCCCTGGACGAACCGTCGGCCGACCTGGTGGCGTTCAAGGCCTCGGCGATCGAGGCCATACAGAGGCACGCCCCTCCCGCGGACGCGCCCCCGTCGCTGCCGGGCATTCTCCCGCCGGAAGCACCCATCAACCTGTCGTTCCGTCAGGTGGACGACTACCAGATCTGCCCGCTGAAGTACAAGTACGCGCACGTGCTGCGCGTGCCGCTGCTGCGCGACCACCGCGTCGTGTACGGCGCGGCGGTCCACGCCGGGGCTATGGAGTACAACCGGCGGCGCGCGCGGGGGCAGCCGACCGATTCCGAGCACCTGATCCAGGCATTCGAGCGTGCCTGGGCGACCGATGGGTTCATCAGCCGCGAGCACGAGGACCAGAGACTGGAGGAAGGCCGCGAGGTCCTGCGAACCTTTCTCGCGTTCCAGCAGGCGTCCGGCACGGTTCCGACCATGGTCGAGAGCAAGTTCGCGGTTCAAGCTGGCAGCACGCGGGTACGGGGCCGGTGGGACCGCGTTGACCTGCGCGGCGTCACGGCTTCCGGTAGTACCGACGAG
>JBKJJG010000172.1:0-2990 GCA_046598155.1 bacterium
AGGCGTCGAGGACCTCGATCTCCAGGGGTTGCCCTCTGGCTGAAAGGTGTACGATGACACCTTCCGCGATATCCCTGGAGTCGGATACCTTCCCCTCTCGGAGTTGGATGACCAACATGTCGGCGTCAGGAGAGTATATGATCTTTATAGATCTCCGCCTCCCTCACGGCCGCTCCAGGCCCAGCGCCTTCCACATCCACCCGAAGTCATACGCGGGCCGCTCCTCCCGCCGCATCCGCTCCGAGCGGTTCTCGAACTCCTTGAGCAGCGCGATCAGCCGGGGGCGCATGGTCTTGAGGCGGGCTGCGTGGCGGGGCGTCCGGTTCCCCAGAGCGGGGACCGGCTGGTCCAGCCAGTCCCGATAGTGCTGCTCGTAGAACTCGCCGACGATCCGCGCTTCGACCTCCGGTGGGACCCGCTCAGCAGGTCGGGGCTCGGGTGAGGCGCGCCGCTTCTCCAGCGCCCGCTCCACGTCCTCGTAGCGGGTCGCCCTGAACCTGACCGCCTCCCCCGCGGCCTCTTCAATCAGCCGGCGGCCACGCTCGGCGCGCTCCCGAGAGGTGGTCTCGAACACGACGCGCTCCCCTTTGAGAACGAACGTGCCGAGGCTCCGACGACCGGGCGGGGAGTCTTCCAGCCACGCGTAGTTGCCGTCGCCCTGGTCTTCGAGATCGGGATGGTTCGTCAGTGCCCGCAGGAGCGCGGGCCGGTCGAGCACGTCAAAGAACACCCTGGCGATGACGACGGGATCACCTTCCGATGTCACGACGGTGGGCAGCGGGGGAAACACCACCCAGTCGATCCACAGCCAGTGAAAGAGCACCGCGACCCTCTTGAAGAAGACCGTGAGGTCCTCCGCGGGGCTTCGGCGCGCGAAGGTCCGGTGCGCCCGCCGCAGCTCCTTGAGCATCTCGGTCCGGGCGCCGACCGGGTAGAGGTACGGCGCGCCGTCGAGAACCAGATCGCTCTCGGTCCCTGGCACGACCCTCACAGCCAGCAGATCCCACCGCACGAGCTGGTGAGTGGCCTTCCGCTCGCGGACCCACAGTCGCTCATCGGTCCACAGATCGACGAGGTGAAGCCCTTGCTCGGGCGTGACCTCCGCCACCTCGTAGAGCCGCAGGTGGCTGTTCCGCATGCACTCCAGGTACCGGCGTTCGCCGGCGTCGAGGCGGGCGCCGTCACGGTCGAGCAGGATATCAACGAGTGTCCGGTCGGGTTCAATCGGGAGGTCGAAGGCAAACCAGGCATCATAGGCCGCCTGGCTCTGCGGGAGCGCGAGCACTTCCCTGACCCGCTCGTCTGGGCGCCTAGCCAGCCGGCTCCCCCAAAACACGATCTGGGCGACCTGGTGGTCGGTCTCGAACTCCGGGCGGACCGAGAAGCGCGCCAGTCTGGACAGGGCGCTATCGCGGTCTCGGGGCGTGTAGGCCCCATCTCCGGACGCGTGGGGACCTGGGCACGGGTCGTTGCGACCGACGGCGCTCGCGGGCCTGTGCCTCACCCCATATCTCCCATGGAATACCGGCCATTCCCAAACACACAGTGCCTCCCCACATGTACCCCTTCCCCCGCCCACAGCAGCGGCAGCAGCGGCCCGACGTCGCCCTCGTAGACCGCCTCGCCCACAATCCCACCGAATTTCATCGTGGTCTGCTGCCGGCTGCTGAACCGCTCCCAGTCCACCCACCTGACGTCGCTGCGGGCCAACCGCACCTGCTCCGCGGCCCGGATAAGCCCTGGGATCTCCCCGTCCGTTGGCCACTTCGCCCCGCAGTGAAAGAGGCTGAGTGCCGTGACCCTGTGAATGAGGTTGCGAATCAGGATGCCCATCTCCGGGCGATCTACCAGCCGACCATCACGGCGGAGCGTAGTCGGTGTGTGGAACCTGATCGTCATGGAGCGAAGATTGCCTGGGAGTTCGAGGCGCCGCTGCAGGATGTGGTCAACCGTCACTGCGCAGTCGTGGCCACGCACGAGGCGGTCGCGCTCGGCGTAGACCTCCACAGGCGAGCAGGCGCCGTTGCGCGCCGTGATCTCCAGCCCCCCCAGACGTCCGCGGCGAAACCCCAGGCCCTGCTCACCAAGTTCGCGCAAGGTCACGATGAAATGCGGCAGGAAGTCAATTCCGCGGCCTATGAGGACTAGGCCGAGTTCGAACGGGGCCCCGGGCTCGTAGATCTCCGCTGTGTCCTCGGGCGGCTCGAACACGAACGGGCGGGGAATGTCGGTCAGCTTGCGGAGAGCGACAGACCCTGGCAGGGGCGCGGTCTCAAAAACGTAGTGATAGGGGCAGCGGTCGGGGACCTGGCAGGGAGGGCAGAGGCGGCCGCCGACGCACGCCAGGCGGCGGAAAACGTGACCGAAAGCGCCGCGCAGGGCCGAGCCTTTCCAGACAGGAAGGCGCAGGCGCTCCAACGCGGTGAAGCGGATCCAATACTGCGCGAATCGCAGCATGGGCTCCCATCATCTGAAGGTGCGAACCTATTCGTCCAATGACCCTAAACTCCTTCCGGCTCCTCTATCACCACCTCGTCCCGCCCATCCGTTTCCATCAGCCGCACTGCGACGCGCTCTCGCGCGCTCGTAGGCACGTTCTTCCCGACGTAGTCCGGCCGAATCGGCAGCTCGCGGTGGCCGCGGTCCACCAGCACCGCCAGTTGGATGCTGGCCGGCCTGCCCAGATCAATCAGCGCGTCCATGGCGGCCCGCACCGTCCTCCCTGTGTAGAGCACATCGTCCGCCAGCACGACGTGGCGGCCTGCCACGGGGAACGGGATCGCGGCGGCCTGGGCCGCCAGGCCGTCGTCCGAGGGCCGATCGTCCCGGTACCGGGCGATGTCCAGCGCCCCATCCGGCGGCCGCACGCCCTCGATCGCCCCGATTGCGTCTGCCAGGCGCGAGGCGATGTGCACTCCGCGCGTGCGGATGCCCAACAACACCAGGTGTTCGGGAGATTTGTTGCGCTCCAGTATCTCGTGGGCCATTCG
>JBKJJG010000181.1:0-3953 GCA_046598155.1 bacterium
GCCGGCCCGGGCGTCCACGACCACCAGCGCGTCGTCGCTCTCAGCGGCCACCTCCATCAATCGCTCGCGTGCGGCCGCTGCATCCTCACTCAGCTCGGCGGGCAGCTCCTGTACCGATTCCTGCCCGTCGCGCACGGTGTGCGCCTTCATCGTGAGCACGTCTACGACCCCGCAGAGCCCTGCCTCCGCGCCGATCGGCAGGTGCAGCGGGACGATCTGCTTCCCAAATCTGGCATTCAACCCTTCCATGGTCTGGGCGAAGTTGGCGTGCTCGCGGTCCAGACGGTTCACGATCACCACCCTGACCAGACCCTGCTCATCCGCCCGCGCCCACGCCTGCTCGGTCTGCACCTCCACGCCGGCCCGGGCGTCCACGACCACCAGCGCGCCCTCGCAGACACGCAGCGCGCCGACCATCTCGCCCAGGAAGTCCGGGTATCCGGGCGTGTCAATCAGGTTAATCTTGGCGCCCTCCCACTCCAGTGGGGCCAGCGACGCGTTGATCGTGTGCTTGCGCCTGATCTCCTCAGGGTCGAAGTCCGTGGTGGTCGTGCCGTCGTCCACCCGGCCCTGGCGGTCAATGGCCCCAGTGCGAAAGAGCATCGCCTCCACCAGGGCTGTCTTGCCCGTTCCGCCGTGCCCGACAACGGCGACGTTCCTTATCTGGTCCGGACTGTAACGCTTCAAGGTCATCCTCCTCCACTGGTCGCCGTGCGGGCCGCTAGTAGCCTCGCTCGGGATCCACGACGTTGAGCATCGGCGCCCCGGCCAGATATCTACGGAGATTCTCGCAGAACAGGGGAATCGCCCGGTCGAAGTAGGTCGGCGAGGCACCTGAGACGTGCGGCGTTATGATAACGTTCTCCGTTTCGTACAGCGGGCTGTCCGGGGACAGCGGCTCGTGCTCGAAAACGTCCAGGCCGGCGCCTGCTATCACGCCGCCCCGCAGGGCTGCGATGAGCGCCTCCTCCTGCACCACGGGACCGCGTCCCACGTTGATGAGCACGGCCGACCGCTTCATCAGCGAGAGCGCCCGGGCGTCAATCAGCCCGCGGGTCTGCCGCGTGAGCGGAAGCAGCACCACCACGTAGTCCGCCTCACTCAGAACCTGGTCCGTGCCCTCCGGCGGCAGGACGCGCTCCACGTAGGGCATCGCCTCCGGCGTCCGCTTGGTTCCGATCACCCGCATGCCAAACGCCGAGGCCCGGCGCGACAGGGCTCTCCCAATGGCACCAAGCCCCAGCACGCCCAGGACCTTGCCCTCAACCTCGTCTCCGACGCACGCCGCCCGATCCCACCGGCGGACCGACTGGAGTCGAACGGCCACGTGCAGGCGCCTGGAAAACGCCAGAACCAAGGCCATCACGTGCTCGGGCAGCACCGTGGAGTGAATCCCCACGCTGCTCGTCAGCCTGACGCGTCCTTCGACCACGGCAGGCACCAGCAGCCCGTCCACGCCGGCGGCGGTGGCGTGGATCCAGCGCAGCCGCTCGGCCCGGTCCAGCAACGGCTGTGGGATCTGCCAGGCAACGATGACCTCGGCCTCCGCGGCCAGGGTCTGGGCGTGCCCGGGGTCGGTCGTCACCAGCACGCGGACGCGCGGATCCACGGCGCGGATCTCGTCAAGGTGACGCTCCTCGACCCTGGACAGCACCAGCACCGTCAGCGCGTCGGTGCTCACGATCGCGTACCTCTCCTCATGCAACCGGGGTCTCGCCTGCTGGGGCGGCAGCCTCCAGCAAGCGGCAGATCACGAACTCGCGGTCGAGCGCCGCCAGGAACCATCCGGCCTGGGGGCCCGACTCCTTACCCAGGAACGCCAGGTAGATCGCTCCGAACGCCGCTTTCGGCGCGAGCCCTAACTCTCCCTTCAGCACGTGTATGGCCCCGTGCAGCGAGTCACCGTCCACCGCCTCCCTGACCAGAGGGACCAGGGCGGCCAGGAACGCACGCTGCTCGGGTGAAAGCCCAGAAGCGGCCTGAGGTAAGGTCGTCTGAACCTCGAACCTGTAGGCCTCGGGAGCGTAGGACTTCAGCCACCGGCGCACATCGGCAAGCCGTGCGGCCAGTTCGCGCCGGTCCTCCTCGGTCAGTGGAGCGCCCTTCCCGCGCTCGGCTTCCCTCTCCAAATCTGCGCTCGGCATCTGGCTCAGATGGGCCACCCGGGTGAAGCGGAGGCGGAAGACGCCTGACTGCGGCTCGGAGGCGTGCGCATAGTAGAAGGTCCGCGCGAGGTCAGGGGCATCTTCCAGGCCCGCGTGCGCGCGCGCCGCCCGATCGAACTCATCGTACAGCAGGGGGATCGTCTCGCCTGACGGGTCAAAGTCCACGTGCTGCCG
This sequence comes from bacterium, assembly GCA_046598155.1. Lineage (GTDB taxonomy): Bacteria > Sysuimicrobiota > Sysuimicrobiia > Sysuimicrobiales > Humicultoraceae > VGFA01. The sequence continues at coordinate 2,340 of JBKJJG010000181.1, forward strand.
GTAGTGGGGCCGCACCATCGTAAACCGGCCCAGCTCGGGCCGCAGGACATCCGCGAACTCCACCGCAGGCATTCCCACCCCCTTGCTGGAGGCCATCTTTCGGCCGCCAACCAGGAACCACTCGTAGGGTATCGAGAACGGGCGCGGGGAGCCGTAGACGGCCTCGACTATGGCGCCCGCCCGGTCGAAGCTGCCTCCCCGGGTCATGTGGTCCTTGCCGGCACCCTCCACGGTCACGCCGAAAACGTGCCACTTGGCCGCCCATTCGGTGACGTACTGGAGCTTGCCGCCCCCGCCGAAAGGCGAACGGCGGCCCTCGTGCCCGCACCCCTGCGCCCAGGCCACCTTATCCGGACGGCACTCATAAGAGACCTGGTCGCCGTCCCAGCCGGTCACCACGGTGGTACCGATCTTGCCGCAAGCTTCGCAGATCACCTGGAACGGATGCCGCTCGGCCTTTCGGCTACCGCTGATCGCGCGATCTATCTCGATGATCTCCTGCGCCCGGTCCAGCGCGATCCGGATCGCCGCGTCAAACGCCCCTGACCCGTACATCTCGCTCGTCCAGTAGATCCGAGGGGTCGCGCCGAGCCGGGTGAAGACGCGCGTGAACTCGTCCGCGTAGTATCGCGCGAAACTGGGCGCCGCGGCAGGATCAGGGGAGGGCACGTGGCACAGCGGCACGCCCAGGTAGGACGCAAGGTCCCCGTGGCCGGCAGGCAGGCCATCCAGGGGATCGTAGTCGTCGTAGCCGTAGCGGAACTCAACGGGTGTGGCCCGGTCCCGCAGTGCGCGGGTCACGCAGTCATGGAGGATCACGCCGCGCAGGGAGCCCACGTGGACGCGGCCCGACGGGCTCTTGGCGTCGTTGACAACGTGGCGCGGCTCGGCACGCGCCGTCAGAATCTCCGTGGCTAGAAGATCAACCCACACGGCAGGCCACTTCCTCCCCCGGCGCACAGCCGGGCATCGAACGCACCAGCAACCTAACAGGGGGAATGACTGGTACTGGCGATGCGCTGGACGTCATGGTTATCTTCGCGCCGGGGCCGGGGACTTCCTCCGAACAACCATCCAGGCAGGGACGGAACGGGCAGGCCGCCTCCGGCGGCCTGCCCACCGTCTGCAGGGGTCTGGAACTACTTGACCGCGGCCTTGAGGTCCTTCCCAGCGGTGAAAGCCGGCACCTTCTTGGCCGGGATCTTGAGCTTGGCGCCGGTCTGAGGGTTGCGACCCTCGCGCGCCTTGCGCCTGCGCACCAGGAAGGTGCCAAAACCAACCAGGGTGACCTTGTCGCCCTTGCGCAGGGCAGAGGCGATCAGATCCAGTGCCATGTTGACTACCTCGAGCGCGCTCTTCTTGGTGGCGCCCGTCTTGTCGGCGACCTTCTCGATGAGCTGTTCCTTGTTCATGCGTCCCCTCCTCACGAACTCCAGATGTCGCACCCGTACGGTGCGCCGCGGTTCCGATTCTCCAAACCCGGCCGCATTCCTGCTTCCAGCCGCTACGGGAACCGAAACCCGCATCCTGGGCGGTGCGGGAACGCGGAACCCCCAAGTCTGGTCTATGGAGTCTGCCTCTTGGGAAGAACAAAAGTGAACGGAGTTCACTGTG
>JBKJJG010000234.1:0-6838 GCA_046598155.1 bacterium
TCGGGCCGGCGTACTCCGACCGCGCGACCATCTCGCCAACGTCGCTCTCTCGTCCGGCAACAACTCGATCTTCGGCGCCACGCGCATGGGCTGGTCCTCCGTGGCACCGAACATACCCTGTGACCCACTATAAGTCAAGTCAACTATGAGACACTACACTAGAGACTTGAGTGAAAGGAGGAGGAGCAGCATGAAATCGCCCACACCCCTACCTATACCCACCCCTAAACCTAAACCTAAACCCTAGCCCAGGCCCCTAGCCGTTCGTGGGCAGGGGAAGCTATAGAGCATGGGGCCGTCCCACGCAACCGCTCGAACACGAAGACCGCAGCAAAGGTGAATACGTCGTTCGATTCGTGAATGACTGGCGCAAGGAGCCCTCAACGCCGCCAGGCACCCGTGGGAATCCAGACCTGGCAGAACTCGTATACCTGCTGCTGACGCAGACCGAACTTGAGACCGTCACTCGAAGAGTAGCCTAAAAGTAGTCAGTAGCCGGACAGAACCGGACAGTTTGGACCCCATCTCCCAAGCAGGCAGCCGTATTGGGAGCCGCCCAAGAAGCGGGTCGGAACCGCTCGATGCTGGCAGGGAATCGTGCGGAAAACCGTGCGAAAGGGGCGGTCGGGCGCAGGGTGTGAAAATTGATACCCCATTGATACCCCATGGAAGTCGGCCAGGTTGACGATACCCCATGGGACACAGGTTGCCGGTCGGGGATATCTAGGCGAACGTACGCGAGTACGATGGCCGTCCCGTGACAGGTGAAACATGCGGGGAAACCTGCAGCCCGGTTCGCTCAGAACAGTGGCGAGAGGGAAGCACCCCAGGTTCCCCAGGAGGAGACTAGACGACTGCCCAAGCCCCTGACAGGACCTCAGCCTGCGCCAGCACCGTCTGCGTGGCCTTCTCCTGCTTGTCTGGAGGATACCCGTACTTCCGCAGGATGCGCTTGACGAGCACACGGAGATGGGCCCTGACGTTCTCCCGGACCGTCCAGTCAATGGTGACGTTGCTCCGCACCGTCTCGGCAAGTTCGTGGGCGATGGTCTTGAGGGTCGGCTCTCCGAGGATCTTCACCGCGCTGTCGTTCGTCTCCAGAGCGTCGTAGAAGACCAGCTCGTCTTCAGTAAGGCCGAGTTGCTCTCCCCGCGCGTTCGCCTCACGCATCTGCTTGGCCAGGGCAACGAGTTCCTCGATGACCTGGGCGGTTTCGATCGCGCGATTTTGATAGCGTCGGATCGCCTGCTCCAGCATCTCAGCAAAAGAGCGCGCCTGAACCACGTTCCGGCGGCCGCGGTTCCTGATCTCTCCGGCCAGGAGCCTCCGCAGGAGCTCGACGGCGAGGTTTCGCTGGGGCATGCCCTGGACCAGCCGGAAGGTCATTGTGCAGCGGCATGCTTCCGCAGGACCTCGTGATAGACCCGGAGGTAGTCGTCTATCATCCGGTCCCGCGTGAAGTGCTGCTCGACGTGGCGGCGCACCCTGCCCCGGTCGAGCGCCGGGACCTCCTCCAGAGCGCGGACCGCCTCGTCCACGGTGTCCACGAGGAAGCCGGTTTCGCCGTGACGCACGATCTCTGCGGCCGCACCGCGGCGGCGTGCGATCACCGGCGTCCCGGCGGCCATGGCCTCCACCATGCTGAGCCCGAACGGCTCATCGAAGTTGATCAGGTGGAGCAGTGCATACGCCCCGCCCAGCAGGTCATCGCGTTCCTCGGGGCCCACCGGGCCGACATAGCGCACCCGGTCGCCGTCGAGGCGGGGGGCAACCGCCTGCTCGAAGTAGCCGCGATCGTGGATGATCCCCGCAATCACCAGCCGGCGGCCGGAACGCCTGGCCACCTCGATCGCTTCGACCGTGCCCTTGTCGGGATGAATGCGCCCGAAGAAGAGCAGGTAGTCGCCCGGGGATCGGCGCAGCGTGAACTCCGACAGCAGGATGCCGTGATGGATCGTCGCGAGGTAGTCCAGCCGGGGATGGCGGTCGGCGGCGCTGATGGCGACGTAGAAGGTTCGCCCGTTGTACCGCTCATACACGGGCAAGATGCGCTGCGAGGAGAACCCGTGGATCGTGGTGACTACCGGTGTCCGGACGAGCCCGCTGTACGAGAGGGGCAGGAAGTCCAGATGGTTGTGGATGAGGTCGAACTCCCCGGCGCGCTCGAAGACCGCGGCGATATGCAGGCACTCCCACACCTTGGGATCAAGGCCGGCATCTTCGGAGAGGGGTCGCGGGCAGACCGCCACCAGACGCGCGCTGGTGACGGAATCTGCCGTCGCGAAGAGGGTGACGTCGATGCCGCGCTCCACCAGCCCCTCGGTCAGCAGCCAGACGACGCGCTCCCAGGGCCCGTAGTGGCGCGGCGGCACGCGCCACGAGATCGGTGCCAGCATGGCCGTGCGCATGGTGCGCAGCGGGTCCGCGCTCCCAGGGCTTGCGGGCCTAGGTGCCAAAAGCTGCTCAAACCCTGCTTCCTGCAACGCCTTCATTCAGATCCTCGTCCGGCTCGGGGATGCCATTCCGGTCCAGCCAGTCCAGCAGCGCCCGGATGCCGCCCGTTGCAAGGGCGATGCAGGTATCCGCGGCGCCGTAGTAGAGATGGATTGTATCCCCGTCCGGAGCCCTGGTGTACCCGCAGGGGAAGACGCATCACGTGCCCGGACAATGGCATCTCCAGCAGCGCCAGCAGGAATGCCAGGGTCGACTCGGCCCCCTGATTCTCGTTCACGCGGTCGGGGTGCAGCCCGTCCCGGCAGCCACCGGTGGAAGGGTCGTACAGCGGCAACCCAAGGTCGTTTCGCCCGAGGAACCACTCGAACGCCCGCTGCGCCTCTTCGCGCCACCGCGCCTCGCCGGTGAGGGTGTACGCTGCCAGGCAGGCCGAGACCATTGTCTGCGCCTCGACGGGCTGTTGATCGAACCTGGCGCGCTCACCTCCCCGCCGGTAGAATCCGTTCGATCCTATGGGGACGAAGTGTCCTTCTCGGGACCGCTGGATGTGCACCAACCACTCCAGAGCGGCAAGCCCGGTCTCGACCATATCAGGCCTAGCCATCCGTCGACCGCATTCCAGTAGAGCATGGGGCATGCTGGCGTTACAGTACGTGACGATGTCCTCAAACCACGGCCAGTCAGGCGCGTGGTACCGCTGGTAAGCCTCCAACAGCCATTCGGCCACGACCTCACGGGCCTGGCGGGCAGCCCGATCGCCCGAGAATCGGCAGAGATACTCCTGGATTCCGAACAGCCCGAACGCCCACGCCCGTGGACTGGTGAATGTCAGAACCGCCGGTAGCGCCGCATCAAACAGGCGCCCGGCCGATCCTCGCAGCCCCTCATGCGGTGAGCGGCCCAGGACAGTCCCCAGAGCCCAGAGCGCGCGCCCCTGACTGTCCTCGGACCCCACTTCCTCGTTCCAGCGGCGCTCGAATGACAGGAAGTTGCGGAACCGTCCCGCTTCCTGGTTGAACGCGTGCCACAGGAATGTGAGCGTACGCGACTCCAGCCTGCGCGCATCGTCCGTCGCTGGTCCGCCGGCCTCTTTGAGGAGGACCGCTGCGATGAGCGCACGGGCGTTGTCATCGGTCGTATAGCCTTCCGTGTAGTTTGGCACCGTAAAGATGGCATGTTGCAGCACGCCGACATCGTCCGTCAGGCGGCGCAGATGGTCGAGGTTCACTGCCGGGAGTTTGGCCGGAGGTTCCCGCAGGGTCTTCGTCGCGAACGTCACCCGCGGCCGGCGGCTACGTTCCTGACGCGCCCGTTCGAAGGTTTCGACGTACCTGCGTGCCACGGTCGGCCAGATCATTTCCCGACCGAAGAGATAGGCGCGTTTCCGCATCGCGTAGCGCTCGGTCTCGTTGTCGAGAAGTGCCGTCACCTGTGCCGCGATTGCTTGCGGATCGCGGAAGGGCACCAGGACCCCACGCCCGTCAGCCAGGAGCTCCTCAGCATGCCAGTACGGGGTCGAGACGACGGCTTTCCCAGCACCGACTGCATACGCCAGCGTGCCGGACACGATCTGGGCTTGATTGAGGTACGGTGTGATATAGATGTCGGCGGCGCCGATGAGCTCGATCAGTTCCTCCAGGTCAACGAACCGGTTGTAGAAGATGACGTGCTGATCCACCCCCCGGGCCTGGACCAGGCGCTCGAGACTCAACCGGTACGATTCCCCGTCCCGGCGCTTGACGGCGGGGTGCGTGACTCCAGGAACGACATAGACCACGTTGGGATGCCGCTCCAGGATGGCCGGCAGGGCCTCGATGACATACTCTATCCCCTTGCTCGGTGAGAGTAGCCCGAAGGTGAGCAAGACCAGTCTGCCTTCGACGCCACACTGGTCCTTGTAGAAGTTCGGATCGACAAACGGCATGTCAGGGATGCCGTGCGAGATGATGTCGATCTTCGCTTCCGGCGCCCCATACAGCTCTTCCAGGAACGTTTTGCTGCGTTCGGTCATAACAACCAAGCGATCCGAGCGCTGGATCAGTTCCTCCAGTACCCAGCGCTGCAGCGGATCGGGATCCCGCAGGATCGTGTGCAGCGTCGTCACGACCGGCATGCGCAACTCACACAGGAGCGCCACGATGTAGCTCCCGGCGGGCCCTCCATAGATGCCGTACTCGTGCTGCACGCAGACGACGTCGACGTTGTTGATGTTCAGGAAATCTGCGGCCCGGCGGTACGAGGCGATATCGCCTTTCTCGATCTCGAACCGCACGCGCGGTGAATAAGCGTAGCCTGTCGGCGTGTCATTGACTGGCAGGACGAAGCAAGCCATTTCGGGATGACCCGAGGCCAGCGCTTCACAGAGATCGCTAGTGAAGGTGGCGATGCCGCACTGCCGCGGCGGGTACGTCCCGATCACGGCGACCTTGAGCAGCCGTGCGTCCGTCAGGCACTCCATGAGCCCCGGCACCTCCTTGCCGGTGCCGGGGCCCGACGGCTTCCCAGCGCAGTCCGGGCAGCGCCCGCTTACGAGCACCTTCACCATGTACTGCGGGCCGGCCAGTATGCCACACCGCGAGCACGCCCCCACTGGCGGGTGGTCCTGGCAGACCTTGCGCCGCATCACGCCGCCCAGCCCCACGCTGGAGGCCACGCCTTCGACCGTGGCGAACTCCGGCCGACGCCCACAGCCGGGGAAGGTACATCGCTGCGATGGTATCACCGCGCCCCCTTCTGCCGGCTCTCCGGCGTTCGCGTATCCTGTGCCTCGATTCGGTTCGCGATGAGGACCACGTTTACACTCACTGCGTCAGCGCTCAGCACCTGGAGGTAGTCCCACACCCATGCTGCCGGGTGACCGCCTCCCGGAGGCGGAGGATTCCCCGGCGCCAGTGGTACGGGTCTGAACGGTAGTCTCTTCGAGAGAGCTTTCGAAAAGGCGATTCAGGAGAGATTGCCGCTCATTATCGACGTGAAAAAGGAGAAAGAAGAATCTACTTCCGCCGTGTCTGCGTAGTGCTGTCGCTGCGCTTGGGATGTTGTTGCACCAACCTGCCTTCGGTCGCAGCGCGCACAATATCTCCGGCAAGGAGATTCGAGTCGCGGGGTTCGAGCTTCTTCTTCTTTTGCTCTCTACCTGACCGTTTTAGCATAGGTACAGTATAGCACAAGACTCACCTCCTCCCCTCATTCGTCTGTCGTGCCCCTCACCTTCACTTGCCACGCCTCGATCTTGCATCTCAGGTCGATCATCGGCTTGAAAGGCCTGAACCCGCCAAAACCGCCCCCTAGCGTAGTGTCTCACGCAGTTATTGACTTAAGCGCGATCCGCGCGCGGCCGACCTTGTCGGCGATCTCCGCGGCCGCGGCCGTCCACTTGAAGGGCTTGGGGTCAGCATTGTGTGCCTCGATGTAGGCCATGATCGCCTCCACGAGCGCCCGCACGCTCGGAAAGGCGCCGCGCCGAATTCGCTTGTCCGTGATCTCGCGGAAGAAGCGCTCGACCACGTTCCACCACGAACTGCTCGTCGGGATGAAGTGCAGGTGGAACCGTGGGTGCCGGCGCAGCCACCCTTCCACCTTCGGGTGCTTGTGGGTGGCGTAGTTGTCCGCGATGATGTGCACGTCGAGTTCTGGCGGGGTCTCCTCGTCGATCAGGCGCAGGAACTTGATCCACTCCTGGTGCCGGTGGCGCGGCATGCACGTCGCGATGACGTTGCCCTCGGCGAGTTCGATCGCCGCGAACAACGTCGTCGTGCCGTGGCGCTTGTAGTCGTGCGTCATCGTGCCGGCTCGCCCCTTGCGCAACGGCAAGCCCGGCTGTGTCCGGTCGAGCGCTTGGATCTGGCTCTTCTCGTCCGCGCTCAACACCAGCGCGTGCTCCGGCGGGTTGATGTACAGGCCAACGACGTCCTGCAACTTCTCGAGGAACAGCGGATCGTTGCTGAGCTTGAACGTCCGCACCAGGTGAGGCTTCAGGCCGTTCGCTCGCCAGACGCGGTGAACCATCGAGCGGTCGATGCCGAGTTCCTTCGCCAGTGTCCGCACCGTCCAGTGCGTCGCGCTCGGCGGGGTCTCCTGCGTCGTCTTGCGCACGATCAGGGCCTCAACCTTCTGGCGCTTGCGTGGCCATCGCCCGCCGCGCGGCGCGTCCTTCTCGATCCCGGCGAGCCGGCGTTCGGCGAACCGCGTCCGCCAGAGGCCCACGGTTTGACGACTGGTCCCCAGACGAACCGCGATCTCCTTGTTCTCGACGCCCTCCGCCGCGAGCAGAACTGCATTCCCGCGCAGAACCAATCGGGCCGGCGTACTCCGACCGCGCGACCATCTCGCCAACGTCGCTCTCTCGTCCGGCAACAACTCGATCTTCGGCGCCACGCGCATG
>JBKJJG010000248.1:0-2416 GCA_046598155.1 bacterium
CCTGCCGCTGGACTACCAGGCAGGACCGGCTCGGTGGCGAACGCGTGGACGATGCCCAGGTAGATCTTGCAGTCACGCTCGAGCGCGCTCGGGTCAATCTTGTCGGGCAGATCCTCGGTGGTATGCCACCACCATCCCAGGCCTCCTGTGGCGCCCCCGGTGCGGATGTTGAAGTCCCTACTGGCATCGGATGAGTCCGCGGGCTGCTCGGACAGACTCATGAGCAGCGATGGTATACCGATGCCGAGGAACGACTGGTCCCCGGCCCTGCCGACGCGGCCTCCCTCGAACCTATCGCCGGTTACCCCAGTGATGACACGATCGGCCACCGCGCTCGTCTCCGGCATCGCGTAGGCATGGGGGTTGACGACCGCGCCGCGGCCGCCGACCGAATCCACGTACACGTGCGCCACGCAACGGGCGTCCAGATCCTGCCAGTGATGGTCTGCGTACCACGTGGATCCCGAGTAGCGGCCGTGCGAGTGCCCGGACCAGAACGCCAGTCGCACTCCCCGGTAGCGCCGCGATTGCGCCAGCACCCGGGCAACCTCGAGCATCGTGGCGTTGGCCGTACCGTTGTCCATCGCGCCGCGGTGCCAGGAGTCCAGGTGTCCGGCCAGCAGCACGAAGGTGTCCTCGACCTCGCCGGGCAGGTCGGCCACGAGCAGCGGGGTCTGGCGCCAGCCGGTGTCCACTTGCGCGTTGATGCGCGCGCGCAGCCCTCCGGCGCTGACGGCCTCACGCAGGAGGTCTCCCTCGGGCCGTGCCACCGAAACCACCGGCACGCGGGGCAGGTTGCGCACGCCCTCGGGCGTGGGGCTGCCCCAGACCGGGGAGACGATCATCTCGTGGACCAGGGGATCGCGGTTGAGGAAGATCAGCCCGACGGCCCCGGCCTCTTCCGCGGCGCGCACCCGGTCAGGGGTGGCCAGCCCATCAATCACCGCGATCTTCCCGGCCGGGCCGGCCGCGGCAAGCTCGGTGGGCTTGCCGCTACCCGCGCGCACCGCCAGGGCTTCGATCCCCGCGGATCCCGTGCTCGCGGCGAAGGAGTGCGTCACGCAGGCCATCGGGGTGTGCGGGCCTCTGGCCGGCATGATCAGGAGCGAGGCCTCACCCGGCAGGCTGATGAGGGCGTCGTGCATGATGAGACGCGTGGAGCACCCGGCTGCGCGCAGCCGCCTCCGCACATAGTTGAAGGATTCCATCTCCTCCGGCGTTCCCGACAGCCGGACCCACCGGGCCAGGGCCTCGACGTCGGCCATCAACCTACTTGCGCTCACCTGATCGTAGGGGGCTTTGCTCCTGCCGCCGCGTGCCATCGCGCGCCTCCTCATCCCAGCATCCACCGACCGCCGTCCACGCTCAGCGTCTGTCCCGTGACGTATCCGGCTTCCTCTGAGGCGAAGAAGAGCACGGCGTGCGCGATCTCCTCAGGCCTGCCCAGGCGTTTGATCGCCAGCGCGTTGAAGAAGGCTTGCTGTCCCTCCGCGCCCAGCGCCTCCCACTGGCGCTGGGAGGACGGGTTCGAGAGCACGAACCCCGGCGCCACCGAGTTGGCGGTGATCCCGAACTGCCCCAACTCGCGGGCGACCTGTCGGGTGAATCCGATCAGACCTGCCTTGGCGCTCGCGTAGGCCTGGATCCCGGTCTGGCTGTAGCTCCTTCCGGCGCCTGAGGAGATGGTGACGATGCGCCCCCATCCCCGCGACTTCATCCCAGGGACCACCTCGCGCACCAGGAGGAACGCGGCCTCCAGGTTGACGGCGACGATCGCGCGCCAGTCGTCTTCCGAAACCTCTTCCACTGGTTGTGCCACCTGCCCGAGCACGCCTCCGGCGGAGTGCACGAGTATGTCAGCACCGCCGTCCTGCGCGGTAATCTCGGTCACGAGCGCGCGCACCGCGTCAGGCCTGCTGGCGTCAACAACCCGGCCGTCGGCGACGCCGCCAGCGTCGCGGCACCGGTGCACGGTCTCCTTGAGCGGATCCTCCAGAACATCGCACGCCCACACCCTGGCTCCGGCCCGCGCAAGAGCTTCGGCGATCGCAGCGCCGATGCCGTGCGCGGCACCGCTGACGAGCGCAACCTTGCCCGCAAATCCGCCGTCGCTACTCATGGACGCCCTCCGACCCGTAGACCTGCGCGTTGACCACAGCCAGGGCGGCGATGTTGTCCCACGACATCTGGCGCGCGCCGGATTCGATCTCGAGGATCATGCCGCCCAGCGCCTCTACGAGCGGAATGGGCAGTTCGTGCCAGACCGCGCGGGAGCGCAGTTCGCTCACCATAGACTCCACCTCGGTTTTGCGCTTGCGCACCGCCAGGTCACGCCAGAAGCCGGAGTGCTTCTTGACGCTGTGGCGGCGACGCCGGGACAGCACCGCGATCGACTCGCGCGCGGCGGACTCCGGAG
>JBKJJG010000249.1:0-3524 GCA_046598155.1 bacterium
ATCTGGCTCGCCGAGGCCGACGCCGTCCAGGAAAAGGACCAGAACTGACACCTCTTCATTATAGACGAGAGGGAAACCGCCGCGAGAGCGCGGGGTGGCGGTCCAGGCCGAACCGCCACGCGCGGTCCGAGGCCGCGCTGATCCCGATGCGAGGACCGGCGACAACGGCGGAGCGACGGCGGCCACCATGGACCAGGTAGAGCGGCGGGGAGGTGAGATCTACACCGTTGTGCTCCAGGCCTACCGCCATCGCAACGGTCAGGCGGCCGGGGCCTGAGCCAGCAGGGTCGAGCGCCCGCAGGAGCACTGCCCCTGGCCGCCCCTCGGGCTCGGTGACAACGTTCAGGCAGGCGTGCAGCCCAAACGCCCGGTAGACGTAGGCGATCCCGGGCCGCCCAAACATGATCTCGCTGCGCGGGGTCCGCCTGAAGGCATGGCTGGCAGGGTCGTCGGCCCCCCGGTAGGCCTCGGTCTCCACTATTCGGCCCACGAGCACTCCTGACGGTGTCTCGTGGACCAGCAGATGGCCCAGCAGGGCGCGGGCAACGACCACGGTGTGCCGTGCGAAGAAACTGCGCGGCAGGGGTCTGAGCATCTCAGCCGAGCACCTCACGCAACGAGGCGAGCGACAGCGTGTTAATGACATCTTGTGCCTCGGCCCACCCGCGCCGGGCGGTTCCCACCCCAAGCGACATGTAACGCAACTGCGCGGACGAGTGCGCGTCGGTGCCTATCGCCAGGCGCGCTCCCCGCTCCCTGGCCAGGCGGACGTCCGTGTCCTTGAGGTCCAGACGCTCGGGCGCAGCGTTGATCTCAAGCGCGGTCCCGGTTCGGACAGCGGTGTCCACCACCGCCTCGATGTCCACCTCGTAGGGGTCGCGCGCGCCGAGCAGGCGGCCGGTGGGGTGGCCGAGGATGTCCACGTGCCCGCTCTCCATCGCCCGCACTATGCGCGCGGTCATGGCCTCGCGGCTCATGCGGAAGCGGGTGTGCACCGAGGCGATCACCAGGTCGAGGTCGGCCAGCAGGTCGTCGGGGTAGTCCAGGCCGCCGTCGGCGGAGATGTCGCACTCGGTGCCAATGAGGACGGCAAACCCCAGGCGGTCAGAGAGAGAGCGCACATGCCGGATGTGGCTGCGCAGGTCCGCGGCAGGCACTCCTCGCGCGACCTTGAGCGACTGCGAGTGGTCGGTGATGCAGACGTATTCGTATCCCATCGCCTGGGCGGCGGCGGCGATCTCCTCAACGCTGTCGGCGCCGTCGCTCCATTCCGTGTGCGCGTGAACCTCGCCGCGGATGTCCTCGAGCTCGATCAGCCGGGGCAGCCGACCGGCTTCCGCCGCCTCGATCTCGCCCTGATCCTCCCGGAGTTCGGGCGGTATCCAGGGCAGGCCGAGGGCGCGGTAGACCTCGGGCTCCGTGCGGCCGGCCACGCGGCGGCCGTCCGCTGACCGCCATACCCCGTACTCGTTGAGCTTCAGCCCGGCGCGAACCGCCCGCTCGCGCAGGGCGACGTTGTGCTCCTTGCTGCCGGTGAAGTACTGCAGTGCCGCGCCGTACGCGGCGGGTTCCACGACGCGCAGGTCGGCCCGCAGCCCGACGTCCAGCACCACCGACGACCGGGTGGAGCCCTGGGCCAGTACCTCGCCGACCTCGGGCGCTCCTGTGAAGGCGTCCATCACCCAAGTGGGCGCCCGGCTGGTCACCAGGATGTCCAGGTCGCCCACGGTCTCCTTCATGCGGCGGATGCTGCCGGCGGCGCTGATCTGCTTCACGCCGGGGATAGCCCGCAGCCGCTCCACGAGCTCTTGCGCAACGGGCAGGGCAAAGCCCAGGGGCTGTCGCGCCGACTGCCGCCGTACCATCGCTATGCCGCGCAGTATGGCCTCCTCGGTCTTGGGACCCATGCGCGGCAAGGCCTGGACGCGGCCGGCGGAGGCCGCGGCCTCCAGCTCGTCCAGGGTCGAGATGCCCAGATGCTCGTGCAGCAACAGCGCTGTCTTGGGCCCGACCTCGGGCACCAGCATCAGGGTGGCCAGCCCAGGCGGAAATGAGGCGGCCAGCTCCTCGTACGCCTGCATGGTGCCGGTGGCAAGGAACTCGACGATCTTTTCGGCCAGGGTCTTGCCTATGTGGGAGATCTCGGTCAGGCCGCCGCGGGCGGCGACCGCGGCAACGTCCTCCGTGAGCCCCTCGATGGTGCGGGCTGCCCGGCGGTAGGCGTTGATGCGGAAGACCGACTCGCCCTTGATCTCCAGGAGGTCGGCGATCAGCGCAAACCGCTGGGCGACGGCCCGGTTCCGCGTCACGAGGGGTTCGTCAGAACTTGTGGTCCGGACCGACCGGCGGAAACGGGATCGGGCTGATCCGTTGAAGGTGCGTGATGGCGCCTCGCTGCGCCGCCGCGACGTACCGGACGATCGGCGACCGCTCAACGTCCTGGGCGATCGTGTCGAACATCGGTGAGGCCAGCAGGATTCCGACCCCGGCCATGGCCGCGACCAGGGCCTTGAGCGCACCGGTGAGAATCCCGAGGAGCTGGGCGTACAGGCCTGGTCGCTTCCCGCCTGGGAGCATGCTTGTCAGCAGCGCCAGCAGCGTGTACACGACCAGGAAGGCGAGGACGAACCCAAGGGTTCGCCCCCATTCCAGGGGCAGTGGGCTCCCCCTCGTGATGCGCTCGCCCAGGGCCGGAAAGGCGATCGCCGCGGCCGCGTAGGCAAGCACCAACGCCACCGCGCCCAGCAGGGACGCAACGCCGCCCTTGAACATCCCCTGTACGATGAACCCGATCAGCATCACCACCGCGATCCAATCAAGCCAGGTCACTGTAGCCACCTCCGGAGCGCCCGTTCACCCAAGACGATACCCCATTTGCCTCACCGGCATACCTATGCGCGGACCGTGACCGGCAGGCGCGCGGCCAGAGCCGCGCATATCTCTAGCATCAATCCCTCGATCTCTTCGCCGGTAAGGGTGCGGTCCGGGGCGCGAAACGTCAGGGTGTATGCCAGGTTGCGCGTCCCAGGGGCGAGTGGCGGGCCGGTGTAGGCGTCGAACAACTCCACCGACTCCAGCATTGCTCCGCCGGCCTCGGCCAGCGCGGCCTGCACCGCCGCGTGGGGCAGACCCAGGGGCGCCACCAGGGCGAGGTCGCGCACGACGGCCGGATGCCGAGGCATGCCCGTGAAACTCGGCTGAAGCACAGCGCGGCCGAGCAGCGCATCCAGATCCATCTCGCTCACGTAGGTACGGCCTGGAAGATCGAATCGGGCGGCGACGTGGGGGTGCAACTCGCCCACCACCCCAACCTCCACGCCGCCGACGCGGATGCGCCCACATCGCGCCGGGTGCATCCACACGGGACCGCCGGCCTCCACGGCCAGCGGTCCCACGCGCAGCTCGCGGGCCAGGGTTTCCAGCACGCCCTTGAGGTGCAGGAGCGTGGCCTCGCGCAGATCCCGGGCGTTCTCCCAGAACCCGGCCAGCCATGCCCCGCGCTGGCGATTGCGATGCGCGGGGCA
>JBKJJG010000274.1:0-6591 GCA_046598155.1 bacterium
TGCTGCTTCCCTGGTTCAGGACCGGCCGTGACCTTGCCAGCTTCGTCTCGGGCACGACGGGGCTTGAGCTGCTCGGCTCCGAGCCGGCCGTGGCCGCGGCTCTGGCATGCGCGCTCCTTTGCGCCATCCTGGGCAGGCTGAGGCTGCCGCTGTATCGCCGCGGCCAACTGGCGCTGGTTACAGCCACCGCAGGATGCATTATGGTCGTGCTTACCCTCGCCGGTCGAGGCCAACCGATGGGCCCGGCACCGGTGGTGGTGTTCCTGGGCTTTCTCTCGCTGGTCGGCGCCGGGCTGTCGTTGAGTGGCTACCTTCGCGCCGATGCGTTCATCGCGGCGAGCATCGTTTGGGCCGCCGTGTTCGTCGTCATATTCATCCTGTACCCGCTGTGGGCGGTGCTCCAGGCCAGCGTGTTCGTCAAGGGCCGGTTGACCCTTGAGGTGTTCTTCACGGTCTTCCAATCGCCGAACTTCCTGATGATCAACAACCCGTACACGCCTCGGGACGAGGTGCGCATCGCCGGGACGTTCGGATTGGTGGTCGCCGCCGTCGCCGGACTGGCGGCAGCGGTGATTACCAAGAAACTCCGCCCAGTGGTTTTGTGGACGGTGGGGAGTGGCATCACTGGACTGCTGATGGCGGCGCTCTTCCTTGGTTTTGGCGCGGTGCGCAACAGTGTTCTGCTGGCCCTGATTGTGGGCGTCGCCTCCACCGGATTGGGGTTCCTGTTTGCGTTGCTTGCCGAGCGGTCACAGCTCCCCACGCGCCGGCTGCTAGGGCCGATCTCGATCCTGCCGATCATAACCCCGCCATTCGTCCTGGGCCTGGCCATGGTCTACCTGTTCGGCCGGCAGGGGTTCGTCACGCACTCCGTGCTCGGGATGTCAACCACCGTTTTCTCTGGGATGCTGGGGTTGTCAATCGCCCAGATCCTGGCATACACGCCGATCGCCTTCCTGCTGCTACAGGGCGTTGTGCGTGCCATGGACGTCGCTCTCGAGGAGGCCTCCGAGACCCTTGGGGCCTCCAACTGGTACACGCTGCGGACGGTCATCTGGCCGTTGGCGCGGCCCGGCATTGCCAACGCTTTCCTGCTGACGGTGATCGAAAGCCTGGCCGACTTCGGCAACCCCATCGTGATCGGCGGCGGCAAGCCCTACCTGGCGACAGAGGTGTTCTACGCCATCATCGGCCGCTACAACCCCAATGAGGCCGCCGTTTTCGGGGTTGTGCTGCTCAGCATGACGCTGACGATCTTCCTCCTTCAGCGGTACTGGGTGGGCGAGCGGTTCTACGTGACGATCACAGGCCGGCCTACCCATGCCACCCCGCGCAAGCTGCCCCCGGCCCTTGACTATGCCGTCACCGGCGTGTTCCTGGTCTGGGTGCTGCTGATCGTGCTGCTCTACGGCTCGATTTTCGTCGGCAGCGTTACCAAGCTCTGGGGGTTTGACTACACCTTCACGCTCGCGCACATGAAGGGGTTGTCCCCCTCGGGCTGGCACGTCTTCCGGACCACGGCTTCGCTGTCGCTGATCGCCGCGCTGCCTTCCACCGCGCTGGGATTTCTCATCGGCTACCTGGTCACGCGCTACTCGTTCCCGGGCCGGCGGGCTCTGGAGTTCTCCTCGATGCTTTCGTTCGCGGTGCCCGGTACCGTGATGGGGATCGGCTACATCCTGGCATTCAACCAGGGTACACTCCTGCTCACGGGGACCGAGCTGATCATCATCATGGCTTTCGTCTTCCGTAACATGCCGGTGGCGATCCGCTCCGGGGTTGCGGCGATCCACCAGATAGACCGCTCATTGGAGGAGTGTTCGACGATGCTGCGGGCCGGTTCGTTGACGACGCTGCGGCGGGTGGTCGCTCCACTGGTTCAGGCGGCGCTGCTGTCCGGGCTCGTCTTCGCGTTCGTCCGGGCGATGACGGCCGTCAGCCAGGTGATCTTCCTGGTGACCCCCAAGGTGAACCTGAGCACGGCTCTCATCCTGTCATACGTTGAGCACGGTAGCATGGGCAGGGCCGCGGCGCTTTCCTCGGTCCTGGTTATCTTCATGGCCGTGGTGATCATGGCCATGTACTGGTTTACGACGCGGCTCGACGCGCGGGCGGGGCGCGGAGCGCAGGCCAAGCCCTAGGAAGAAGAGGTGTAGACGGAGATGGCGGTCCCAGCCACGCAACTCAAGCAGGTTCTGCATCAGGAAGCCTCCCCGGTCCGTTTCGAGCGCGTCACCAAGCGTTTTGGGACCGTCATGGCCGTGGACGACGTGACGCTGGAGGTCCCCGCCGGCAATCTGGTGACGCTGCTGGGGCCCTCAGGCTGCGGGAAGACAACGGCGCTACGGATGATCGCCGGTCTGGAGTGGCCGACCGAGGGTCGCGTCTACATCGGCGACGAGGACGTGACCCCGCTGCCCGCTGCCAACCGCAGCGTTACGATGGTGTTCCAGGCGTACGCCCTTTTCCCTCACCTCACGGTCTTCGAGAACATCGCCTACGGCCTTCGGGTGATGCGCCGTCCCCAGGAGGAGATCCGCCACCGCGTCAACGAGGCGATGGATCTGGTCGGCCTGCCGGGCCTGGAGCGTCGTGCGCCGGCCCAGCTCTCCGGCGGCCAGCAGCAGCGGGTGGCGCTGGCCCGGGCGCTCGTGATGCAGCCCAAGGTGCTGCTCTTCGACGAGCCGCTCTCCAACCTGGACGCCAAGCTCCGCAAGCGCGTCCGCGCCGACATCCGCATGCTGCAGCAGGACCTTGGGATTACCAGCGTCTACGTTACGCACGATCAGTCGGAGGCCTTGGCGATATCAGACGTCGTCGTGGTAATGAATCACGGCCATATCGAGCAGATCGGCACGCCAACCGACCTGTACCGGCGGCCGGCCTCGCGGTTCGTGGCGGATTTCATCGGGGAGGCGAACCTGCTGGCCGCGGTTGTCGAGGACGGGACCGTGCGGGTGGGCAGCTACCGGTTTCCCTACCAGCAGCCCGGCGTGACCCCGGGCGCGGCCACGATCATGGTGCGGCCAGAGTCCGTTCAGGTCGAGGTCGGGGGAGAGGGTCTTCCCGGGCGGGTACAGACCGCGTTCTTCATGGGCACCTACGCCGACTACCTCATCGAGACCGAGGCAGGGGAGGTCAGCGTGGCCGACCCCCAGAGCGTGGACCGGATGTACGCGGTGGGGACGGCAGTCAGGTTGCTGTTCTCGCCGTCGGCCCTCTACCTGCTGCCCCCGGGGGACTAGCCGATGGTACGCCGCGCCACCCTTGCCATGTCCAGCCGTGCGTACGGCGGCAGCGGGGGGCCTATCAGCGGCCTGGCGTAAGCAAGAAACGCGTCCGTCACGTCGTTGCCCTCCGGCGCTATGAACTCGTCCGGGACCTTTCGCTCGGCGTTGGCGACGCGCTCGAGCGGCGCCAGTCCGGTGGTCCACCGGTAGGGCTCGGACGACTCGCGCACCAGCGTGACCATCGCCCCGTCCTGACCCTCGACCGCGTGGCGAACCGCGGCGCGGCCCACCTGGTACGCTTCCTCGAGGTCAACGGACGATGCCGCCAGCATTGACACCCGCTGGATCGTGCCGGGTTTGTCCCACCTTGCCTTGATGCCGAGCCCTTCGGCAACGATGTCGCAGAGCACGGCCGCGGCGCCGCCGAGCTGCTTGTGACCGAAACGGTCCACGTCCACCGTCTTGCCGCTGGCCGAGAGGTACTCGCCCCGCTCGTCCTTCAGCCCCTCACAGATAGTTATGACCGCGTGGCCCAGCTTCTTGTAGACACGATCCACGTCGGACAGGAAACGGTCGCGCACGAACGGCCGCTCCGGCAGGTAGATCAGGTGCGGCGCGGCATCGGCGTGGTCCCGCGCCAGCGCGGTGGCCGCGGTGATCCATCCGGTGTTGCGGCCCATGGTCTCGATGACCTTGATTGTGTCAACGACGCCGATCGCCTCGGTGTCGAGCCCAGCGTCGCGGACGGCTATGGCCAGCCACCGGGCGACGCTGCCGTAACCCGGGCAGTGGTCGGTCTCGACCAGGTCGTTGTCAATCGTCTTTGGGACGCTCATCACGCGCAGCTCGTACCCCCGGTCGGCCGCCAGGCGCCCCAGGCGCCATGCGGTATCGGCCGAGTCGTTGCCGCCGATGTAGACGAAGTAGCGGATCCCGTGGGCTTCGATCACCCGCAGGAGCTTCTCGTAGTCGGCATCGCGCAGCTTGTGCCGGCACGACCCCAGCGCCGCCGCGGGGGTGGAGCGCAGTCCGGCAATCGTGGCGGCGCTCTGGCGTCCTAGGTCAACCAGCTCCTCCCCCAGGAGCCCCTCGACGCCGTGCACCATCCCGTAGATCTCCTCGATCGCGTCGTGCTCCAGCGCCTCGAGGACCACGCCGGAGAGGCTGCTGTTGATGACCGCTGTGGGCCCTCCGGACTGCCCGACAACCAGGTTTCCACGCAGGGGTTCCATGGCTGTACCTCGCTAACCCATTAGCCGGGTGAAGAAGTCGGCGTCGCGATCGCGGGCCGCGGGCATGGCGGAGGTCGCCTGCGCCGCATCCCATCCCCTGTGCACGATCCCCGCCACCCCGTGCGCCACGGCCCGCGGATCTTCGCGACCCGGGAAGGTGACGTTGCGGCCCACCAGCGCGCCGCGGATCGTTGCGCCGGCGCGCATCCCAGCCGCGAACTCGGTGAAGATGCCGGTGGGATCGCCCTTGGATTCGCCGCCCAGCATGAGGATTGGGCAGGTGGTTGCACGCGCGATCAGCTCGTAGCGCTCGCAGTAGGGAATCTTCAACCACGTTCCCAGCGACGACTTTCCCATCCCCGAGGCGACGCCTATGACCTTGACCAGCTCCGGCGCCAGCTTGAGCATCTTGTACTTGCCCTCGCTCTTCGCCACGGCCAGGCATTCCAGGAAAGCCGGAATGTTCAGGTCGCACAGCCGGTCGAGCGCCTTCACGCAGTAGTCAATCGTCCATCCAGAGGCCGGTTCCGAGGGCTCCAGGCGGAACATCAACTTCGCTCCGTCGAGGCGCAGCTCCGCGATCCGTTCAGGCGTAAAGGCGGTCATCCGGTCGTCCATCTCGAACGCCGCCCCGGCGAGCCCGCCCCGGTTCATGCAGCCCAACAGCACCTTGCCGTCGAGGATCGAGGGGCCGCCCATCTCCCTGACCATGTGGTTGACGATGAACATCTCTTCCATGATGTCCGGGGTGGCCATCAGGCCGTCGGCGTCGGGCGCCGTGATAACCCGGAGGATCCTGCCCAGCAGGCCCCACCGGTTGCCCATGGCGATTGGATCGTCCCCGACCCCGGCGACGTTGCGGGCCGGGTGGTCCGCGGCCAGGATGACCAGCCGACCGCCGGTGGTCAGTTGAGCGCGCTTCTGCCGCCGGTCGGCCTCCTGCTGCACGATCCCGGGCCGGGTGACCCGCAGTTCCGTGATGCGGTCGAACAGACTCGCGGGGAAGAACTTCTCTGGCGAAAACGCATAAGAACCGATGTCGTAGACTGCCGCTGACATTTCCACCCCTCCTGCTTGATGAACCCTGTTACCATTGCGCTTCTCGCGTGCGTGCGCGTTCCCCTGCCGTGGCCCGCCCCATCTCGCGGATGCAGTTGCCGGGAGCGAACAGGGCCGTATACTGTGAGGGGGAAACAGTCCGCCGTTGGGGAGGTGCCATGCCGCGCTTTGCCGCAAACCTCACGTTCCTGTGGTCAGATCGTCCCTTCATTGCCCGCTTCGATGCAGCTGCCCGCGCCGGGTTCGGTGCGGTCGAGTACATGTTCCCCTATGCCGAGGACATAGATGCCATCGTCGGCGAGTTGCGCCGCCTGAAGCTCCGACAGTCGCTGTTCAACCTTCCTGCCGGGGACTGGGCCGCCGGCGAGCGCGGCATCGCGGTGGACCCGGGACGGCGCGGCGAGTTTCGGGAAGGCGTTCGCCTGGCCATTGAGGTCGCCCGCCGCCTGGGGTGCCCGCGCGTCAACTGCCTTGTAGGGAAGCAGATGGAGAGCGTGCCGCTGGCCGAGCAGTGGGCGTGCCTGGTTGACAACCTCAAGAGCGCGGCCGCGGCCTTCGAAGAAGTGGGGCTGGTCCTTCTGGCCGAGCCGGTCAACACTTTCGACATCCCCGGGTTCTTCCTGCGCACGACCTCCGAGGCGTTCCATCTTCAGGAAGCGGTCGGCGCCGCCAACCTCAAGGTGCAGTTCGACGTCTACCACACGCAGCGCATGGAGGGCAACCTGGCCCATACGCTCCGGAACAACATCGGCCGGATCGGCCACATCCAGGTCGCTGACTCCCCTGATCGCAACCAGCCAGGTACAGGAGAGATAAACTTCGGCTATCTCTTCCGCGTCCTCGACCGCACCGACTATGCGGGCGACGTCGGGCTGGAGTACCGGCCGGCCGGCACCACCGATGAGTCGTTCGGCTGGATTGAGGCGCTGGGCTACACGCGCTCCTAGAGCGGGATCCAAGAAGGAGGCAACGCGATGGCAGAACGGATTGGATTCATCGGGCTGGGGATCATGGGCAAGCCGATGTCGCTCCACCTGCTCAAGGCCGGGTATCCCGTGGTCGTCCACGAC
>JBKJJG010000277.1:0-2571 GCA_046598155.1 bacterium
ACTCCTGCCCTCAGGGAGCGCCTGCCGAAGGGAAGTGGCCAGATGCCCAACACCGACCGTCTCACCCGCACGCGCGCCCAGATGAAAGCGGCTGGAGTAGACCTTGTAGGTCTGCCGCCGGGTGACGACATGCTCTACCTGCTCGGCTACGCCCCGCACGCCGACGAGCGGCCGTGCTACCTGTTTCTGACCGGAGGTGACGCGCTCTTCCTCGTGCCCGAGCTCAACGCCGGGGAAGCGCGCGGACGCCTTGACCTGCCCTTCCTCACCTATACCGATGCCGAAGGACCCGGGGAGGCGCTGCGAGAAGCGCGCGGCCGGCTGGGCGCTCCCGAGCGCATCTGCGTGGGCGACACGATGCGGGCCGACTTCTTGTTGCTGCTCCAGAGGCAGTGGGCGAATAGCGCTTTCGCTCCTGGCGCCGAGGTGATGGCGCCAGTGCGCATGATCAAGACTCCCGACGAGATCGCGTTGATGCGCCGGTCGGCCGCCGCGGCCGACGTCGCTGTGGACGCGGCCTTCGCCGCCTGCCGTCCCGGTGTAACCGAGATCGCGGTTGCCCGCGCCGTCGCGGACGCGTTCGCTGAGCAGGAGGTGGCGCAGCCGGGGAGCGCAATCGTCGGGAGCGGGCCGAACTCGGCCTACCCCCACCATCGCTCGGGCAGCCGGTCCCTGCAGGCGGGCGAACCGGTCCTGGTGGATTTGGGCGGCCGCCTCGAAGGGTACGTGTCAGACATCACCCGCATGGGATACCTGGGCGAGCCCCCTGCGCGCTATCGCGAGGTTCACGCGATCGTCGAGCACGCCGTGCGCGCGGGCATGGACGCGGTCAGGCCCGGCGCCCCGCTCGCGGCGGTTGACAAGGCCGCGCGCGCCGTGATCGAGAGCGCCGGCTACGGCAGGCAGTTCACGCACCGCACCGGCCACGGCATCGGCCTTTCCGGGCACGAGCCTCCCTCGGTCACGCACACCAACGATCTGCCGATGCAGGAAGGGATGATCTTCAGCGTCGAGCCGGGCATCTACCTCGAAGGCGAGTTCGGCGTCCGCCTGGAGGAGATAGTCATCGTGACCGCCCAGGGCGCGGAGCGGCTGAGCATGCTGCCGCGCGAGGTGCGGGGGCTGTCGGTTTGATCCGGCGCCGCTTGGTCCTGCGCCTTCTGACCGTCGGCGCTCTCCTGGCCGGGTTGTCCCTCGCGGGCATTCCCACCGGCACGGGGGCCCAGCCGCAGGAGGCCTTCTTGTCCTCGTACCAGCAGATCGTCGCCCGCCTGAAGCGGTTTCAAGACAGCTTCCCCGACATCGTGCGCGTGCGCGAGATCGGTCGCAGCTCAGGGGGCAAACCGATCATGGCGGCGAAGATCTCGGACAACGCGGCGCAGGAGGAGGACGAGCCGGCCTGGCTCTTTCTGGGCATCATCCACGGCCGGGAGCCGCTGGGGCTTCGGATCACGCTCGGGCTCATCCACGATCTGACCCGCGGCTACGGCGTTGACCCTGAGATCACCGACTGGATCAACGCCTACGAGATCTGGTTCGTGCCGGTGCAGAACGTCTACGGTTACGAGACGAACCGACGCAAGAACAGCGACCGACCTGGCGTGGACCTGAACCGCAACTACGACTTCCGCTGGGACCGCTGCGCCGTCTATCAGCCGGAATGCATTGATCCCAACGCCTCGTACTACCGCGGCACGGCGCCCTTTTCGGAGCCCGAGACCCGGGCGCTGCGCGACCTGGCCATCGAACAGCGCCCCTTGTTCGGAATTGACTTTCACCACGGTAACCCATTCCCGCAGAGCCAGATCATGCGGCCGTGGTCGGGCGGGCGTGCGGACGACGCCGTCTCTCTCCCCTTGGACCAGGCGAGACTGTCGGAGACGGCACGCGACCTCGCGGCCTGGATAATGGTGTCCAGGCAGGCCGGGGGCTTCTGCCAGATGGGGTCGCCAATCTTTGACCCGGCGGTGTGCCGCATGCCCGCGGCTGCTCTGCTGGCTCCCATGGGCCAATCGTCCAACTGGCACCACGCGGCCTGGGGCACGTTCCACTACATCGTTGAGATCGCCGAGCGCCTCTACAACGACCGGTACTTCTACACCCCAGACCCCACCGACGACGACCCGCGCTCGCTGCGCCAGGCCGAGGAGTACGTGCGCAATCTCTCGGACGGTCTCAAGCCGTGGCTGCGCCGGTTCCTGCACGGCAGGGAAGGCGAGGGCTTCATCTACCGCGGGCCAGGGATCACCGGAAGGGTGACCGACGCGAGGACCGGCCGGCCGCTGGAGGCGCAGATCGAGGTGGAGGGCTTCGCCGGCGACTTGATCAAGGCCCGCACGAGTGATCCCGTGTTCGGACGGTTCTACCGCCTGCTGCCCGCGGGAACGCACTCCGTGCGGATCTCCAAGGAAGGCTACCAGGCCGAGACGCGAAGGGTGACGATCGCCGACGGACCGCTTGCAACCCTCGACTTGGCCCTAACACCCAGGCAGTAGCCGGAGGTTGCCGATGTTCTTGCTCCGCAGCGACGTCGTGTTCCTGAATCACGGCTCGTTCGGCGCGTGTCCCAGG
>JBKJJG010000175.1:0-2909 GCA_046598155.1 bacterium
AAGGGGTATGCCCAGCCGCCTGTATTCCTCGGACCGAAGGTATTCGATCTCACCCGGCAGGTAGACGCGCTCGTGCCCTTCGGCAGGTGGCAGGGCGCGGACCTCGCGGATCAGCCGGGTGAGATCGAACACCTGCGGTCCGAGGAATACAGGCGGCTGGGCATACCCCTTCCACCCCAGGTGGTTTCCGAGGTCAGGCGGCTGGCCGCAGAAGAGAGCATCCCTGCTCCGGCCCCGATGGAGGGGGCGTCGGGCCTGGAGCGGACGGAGGGGTAGGTGCTCATGCCAACAAAGGGCTCGGTTCAGTCCGTCGAGCGAGCGATGCTCCTGCTTAACGCGCTCGGCCAGGCCGGAAAACCCCTCGGCATCCGGGAGCTCTGCGCCAAGACGTCGCTGCCCCGCCCCACGGTCTACCGCCTGGTCCGGACGCTCAACGACCACGGCGCCGTTGTGTCCACCGACGGAGGCCTGGTGATCGGCCCGCGCATCCTATGGCTGGCGGCACAACGGCTGGAACAGACGGAACTGCGAACCGCCGGCAGGCCGTTCCTCCTGGATTTGCGCAACCGCACCGGGGAAACCGTGCACCTTGGGGTCCTGGAACAGGGCCAGGTGGTCTACGTGGACAAGGTGGAGTCCCCGGGGCCCATGCGGATGGCCTCGGCCATAGGCAAGATCATGCCCTCCCACTGCACCGCGCTGGGCAAGGCCATGCTGTCCTGTCTGCCGGCCGAGGAGGTACGCGGGATCCTGGAACGGCACGGCATGTGCCGGCGCACCCCTCGGACCATCACCGACCCGGAGCGGCTGCTGACCGAGCTCGCCGCGGTCCGCAGCCGGGGCTACGCCATTGACAATGTAGAGAACGAGGAGGGAATTCGGTGCGTCGGCGCTGCCACGGTGGACCACCGGGGACGGCTGGCCGGGGCCGTCAGTATCTCCGGGGCCTCGCGCAGCATAACCCTGGACCGAATCCGGCGGGACCTGGGGCCGCGGGTGCGGGAGACAGCCCAGCAGATCTCGCGAGCGCTGGGATGGGCCGGAGAGACATAGGCATGCCGGACATCATAGCGCTGGGAGAGCCCATGGTCGAGTTCGCGGCGGAGCAGCGCGGCCGGCTGAGCACCGTGACCAGGTTCCGCCGTGGCTGGGGAGGAGACACGTCCAACTTCATCGTGGCAGCCGCCCGGCTGGGGAACGATTGCGGCTACGTCACGCGGCTGGGCGGCGACGAGTTCGGCCGGTCGTTCGTCGAACTGTGGCGCGCCGAGGGGGTTGATGCCTCGCGCGTAATAGTGGATCCGGCCGGATTCACCGGGGTCTACTTCATCGCGCGCCGCGATGACGGAGGCCACGACTTCACCTACTACCGCACGGGATCAGCCGCCAGCCGTCTGCACCCCGATGATCTCGACCCCGCGTACCTGGGAGGGGCTCGCGTCTTCCACACGAGCGGGATCTCCCAGGCGATATCCGACTCGAGCCGGGCTGCCGTGGACGCGGCCATTGAGATGGCCAGGGCCGGGGGAGCCCTGATCAGTTACGATGTGAACCTGCGCCCTAATCTCTGGCCGCCGGAGGCGGCGCGCGCGGCGATCGAGGCAACGATGGCAAGGGCGGATCTCGTCTTCCTGAGCACTGAGGACGCAACCCACCTCTATGGCGGCGAGCCCGCGGCTGCGGTTGTAGAGCGTGTGCTGGCCAGCGGACCGCGACTGGTCGTGTTGAAGCAGGGGGAGCACGGTTGCCTGATCGCATCCGCGGCAGGGGACCGCACGAGCGTGCCCGCCTGGCAGGTGGAGGTGCTGGACGCGACCGGTGCGGGCGACGCCTTCGCCGCGGCCTTCCTGACCGAATGGCTGCGGGGCATCTCTCTGGAACGGGCAGGGCGGTTTGCGAACGCGGTGGGTGCCCTCACAGCGAGCGGGCTGGGAGCGGTCTACCCTCTTCCCACGCGCGCCCAAGTGGAGGAGTTCATCTCGGGCGTGGAGTAGTCTATCTGTCGCGCATCCTGCGCGCGGGGGCCAACATGAACAGTGAAGTGGATCTAGGCGCGCTGCGATCGCGCGCCCATGCCTTTCGCAAGACGATTCTAAAGATCATCACCCGAGCCGGTTCCGGGCATCCGGGCGGCTCGCTCTCGGTGATTGACCTCCTGACCGCGCTCTACTTCCATCAGTTGCGGCACGACCCGAAGAACCCGGCGTGGCCCGACCGCGACAGGGTCGTCCTCAGCAAGGGACACGCCTGCCCTGCCTGGTACGTGGTTCTGGCCGAGTGCGGCTACTTCGATCCCTCTCACCTGTGGACGATGCGCCAGATGGGCAGCATCCTGCAGGGGCACCCTGACATGGCCCGAACGCCCGGCGTGGACATCTCCACCGGCTCGCTGGGTTTGGGGTTCTCGGCCGCGGTCGGCATGGCGCTTGCCGGCAAGCGGGACGGACGCCCCTACCGCGTGTACGCTGTGCTGGGCGACGGCGAGTGCCAGGAGGGTTCTGTCTGGGAAGGCGCCATGTTCGCCGCTCACTACGGGCTGGACAACCTGATAGCCATCGTGGACCGCAACGGCATCCAGCAGACCGGCCGCACCGAGGAGCGCATCCGCCTGGACCCCCTCGCCGACAAGTGGCGGGCGTTCAACTGGGACGTGCAGGAGATAGACGGCCACGAGATGGGGGCGATCGTCTCCGCGCTGGAACGGGCTACGGCCGCCGCCGGGCGGCCGCACGCGATCATTGCCCGCACCGTGAAGGGCAAAGGTGTGTCGTTCGCCGAGGGTGCGGCAGGGTATCACGGCAAGGCGCTGACCGAGGATGAGCTGGCGCGCGCCCTTGCCGAACTGGATGAAGAACAGCGGGGGTAGCATCGGATGGCAATAACGCTGGCACGGACTGCGACTACGAAAC
>JBKJJG010000038.1:0-9447 GCA_046598155.1 bacterium
CGATGCTTTCGCCGGCCATGCTGCGGACCTCGCGCACGTTGGGCAGGCTGGAAAGCTGCTCCTCCAGCGGCTTGGCGACGAGGAGTTCCACCTCTTCCGGACCGGCTCCCGGATAGATCACGGTCACCGTCACGAACGGGAACTGGATGTCGGGGAACAGCTCGACGGGCAGGCGCGTGTAGGAGACCAGCCCCAGCACCATGAGCGCGCTGATGATCATCAGCACGAAGACCGGACGGCGGAGGGCAATCCCTGAGAGCGACACTAGCGGGTCACCACCCGGACCTTCGTGCCCGGGGCCAGCATCTCCGGCCCCAGCACGACCACCTGTTCGCCGAGCGCCACGCCGGCACGCACCTCGACGCGGCTTCCCTGCACAAGGCCCAGCGTGACGGAACGAACTTGAACGGCGCCGTCCACCACTACCCGCACAACGGGTTGGTCGCCGCCGGAGACGGCGACCTTGGGCACCACAAGCACGCCCGCGCGTTGCTCGAGGACGATCTCGCCACGCGCGAAAGTCCCGGGCACGGCGGCGGCTGCGCCCGGCTTCAACCGCAACCGCACGCTGGCCGCCCTGCTGATCGGATCAGCCACCGGCGTGATGAGCCGAACCGTGGCCTCAACCGGCTGGTCGGGCGCGCCCTCCAGTCGCAGCGTCCCGCGCATGCCCACCCTGACCAACCCGATCTCGCGCTCGCCAATCTTGACCTCCACCTCCATTGCCTGGTCGTCGTATACCAGCACGGCGTAGCCGCCACGGCCGGCGAAGTCGCCGGAGGTGAGGTGGTCCCCGGTCGAAGCGGTCAGGCCAGACACCCGACCGGAAAAGGGCGCCCGCAGGGTCATGTGGCCCAGCCGCTGCCGGGCCATTGCCGCTACCGCACGGGCCTGCTCCACCTGCGCGCGCGCGGCCCGAAGTTCTTCGGTTCGGGCGCCGCTCTCGGCTACGATCAACTGCTGCCGGGCTGAGTCGAGTGCCGCGCGGGCGATCTCGATCTGCACCTGCGCCGCCTGCACCTGCGCGCGGGCCTGGTCCTGTTGCAGCCGCGCCTGATCCACCTGCGCCTGGGCGATGGCGCCGTCCCGCAGGAGTTGCTCGTGACGGCGTAGGTTATCCTCGGCGACCCGGAGCGCCGCCTGCGCCAGCGCGGCCTGGGTCTCCGCTGCCTTCACCTGGTACTGCGCCTGTGTGACGGCGTTCTGGATCACTTGCCGCTCTTGAGGCCGGAGCCCGCTCTCGAGCAGGGCCAAGCGGGCCTCGGCAGCAGCAACCGCGGCATCGGCCTGCGCCAGGTCAGTACGCTGGTCCGCTGGGTCCAGTTCGATCAATGCTTGGCCTGCGGCCACGCGGGCGCCGTCCTGAACGAGCACGCGCGCAACGCGGCCGCTCACCTTGGGATAGATCTCGGCCACGCGGGATGAGACCACGGTGCCGTTGACCTCGACCGCGTGCGAAACCGTTCCCTGCTCCACCGCGGCAACCTCAACCGGGATCAGCACCGGCGCAGCCTGGTCGGACGCGGGAGGGCCTCCCATGCCGCGCAGCACCGTTCCCGCGGCCACGACGATCAGCGCAAGCAAGACAACCCACCACCAGCGGCGCATCAGCACAGGCTCCTTCCGTACCCTACGATCTCCCCAGAGGGGTCTTCTTCTGACAACTCAATCCGCGCGCTTGACTATTCCTTCCAGGAAGGCGCCGGCGACGTCCGGCGCCAAGCGCCGCAGTGGAACGGCCCTGCGGTCAACGATCCACTGTGACATCAGGCCGTCCAGGAGCGCCACCAGCGCCGGAGCAGCCACACCAGCCCGCCTCGCGTCCAGTTCGCCCCGGCGCACGCCTTCTCGAAGCAGGACGCCGATCATCTCCCTGCCCTGGCGGTACATGTCGCGTGCCATGCCTTCCACCTCCCGGGCCAGCTCCAGCCCCCCGGGCAGCGTGGAGAGCTGCAACAGGTTGCAGAACTCCGGGTGGTCCGCGTAGTAGGTAACGGCTGCGGCGATCACGGCCCGCAGGCGCGCGACCACGGACCCTCCGCCCTTGCGGGCAACGGCCTCCAGGTGCTCGACCAGACGCGAGATCTCCTGCCGGACGACCGCCAGGAACAGCTCTCCCTTGTTCTCAAAATGCCAGTAAACGGCGCCCTTGCTGACCCCGGCGCCGGCAGCGATCTCGTCCAGTATGGCCTGGTGGTATCCCTTCAGCGAGAACTCGCGCAGTGCCGAGCCCAGGATACGGTGGCGGACGCCTGGCTGGTCAGCGGTCGGACGGCGGGGCACCTGCCTCTCCTCCTTACATACCGACTGGTCAGTATGTAGGTTACCCGAGGAGTCGCCCCCTGTCAACGTCCATGAACTGCCCGCACTACCCGTGCAGCCGCCTCCGGCGGATGTCCTCGTCAATGGCGGCGCGCAGGCGGAAGGCAATGGTCACCGCCAGATCGCGCACCGATCCGCCCTCGGGTGAGACGTCCCTGGGGGTGAAGCGGAACACCGCCCAGCCACGGGCGAACACACCCCAACCTCCAGGATACTCGGCCGCGGACACCTCGAACGGCTCGAGGTCGGCGTCGAAGAGTCGGTCGAGCAGGTCGGCTGCCTCCTTGATCCTGGCCGGATCCGGCAGCCGTACGATCAGACGGTTGTTGATCAGGAGCTCGGCGAGAGCCACGTCCCCATCAATGTGTTCCCGTACCGTGAGCACCAGGTAGTTGGCTGGAACCCGCCGTGCGAGCGAAATCCGGCGGGCGCGAAGCTCGGCCTCCACGTACTGCGCGCGCTCTGCGGTCTTGGGATGCTCAGCGAAGGCGCCCAGGTCGCGCCGCGGCGAGAGCTGCTCCATCCGCACCAACCGCTCCAGCACTGTCAGCACCGCGACGGGGCTGTAGGCGATCTTGGACAGGTAGCCGATGGAGGCAAGATCGGCGTCGCGCTCGAGGTCACGCGCGTATCCCGACAGCAGGCCTGTGGAGAAGATTTGCGCGCCCTGCGCCAGGTTAGCGTCGCGGGCGAAGATCGCAACCAGCAGGGTGACGAACGCGGCCTGGTTCGCGCGGCGCATCATCTCCATCCCGTGGGCGCGCGCGGCGTGCGCCACCTCATGGGCAATGACCGCGGCCAGCTCGTGGTCGCTGCGGACGAACTTGAGCAGACCGGTTGTCAGGTAGATGAACCCTCCCGGCAACGCCACCGCGTTTACCTGGCCGACCTCCACCACCTTGAAGCTGTACGGCAGGCGCGGGCGGTCGGAGACCGCCGATACGGCGGCGCCGATGCGGTTCACGCGGTCTGTGATCTCGGCGTCCTTGACGACCTTGAACCTAGCCTCGATCTCGGCCGCGGCCTGCCGGCCGATCCGGATCTCCTGGTCCTCGGCCGGCGCGGCCAGGGCAGGCGAGGCAGCGGCCGCCAGCAGCAGAACGGCCAGCATCCCGGCAGCAAGGCGGAAGACGGACGCGCCGCGTGCGGGCCGGGTCATGAGAGCGCCGCGATCCGAGCGATGTTGAAAACCGCCCTGGCGTTGGACGTCGTAATCTCGGCAACCGTGCCAGCAGATACGCCGCGCGAGTGGGCCGCTGCCCAGGCCACCAGAGGCAAATAGGACGGCTCGTTGCGCCGGCCGCGGTGCGGCTCTGGTGGGAGGTACGGGGCATCGGTTTCGAGGAGGAGGCGGTCCGGCGGCACGAAGCGCACCACCTCCTGGGTCCGGCGCGCGTTGCGGTAGGTCAGCGGACCGCCCAGCCCCAGGTAGTAGTCTCGGTCCAGGCAGGACCGGGCGATCTCAAGCGATCCGGAGAAGCAGTGCATGACCACGCCCTGGGGCGCACCCTCGTCCAGGATGCGCAGCACGTCCTGATGGGCGTCACGGCTGTGGATGATCACCGGGAGGTTCAGCTCGCGAGCCAGGCCCAGGTGTGCGTGAAACGCGCCCTCCTGTGCCTCCCGCGGCGCGAAGCATCGGAAGTAGTCAAGCCCGGTCTCGCCGATGGCCACCACCCTGGGATGGCGGGCCAGCGCCGCTAGTTCGCGCATCGCCTCGGGCGTGGCATCGCCGGCGTCGTGGGGGTGAATCGCCACGGCCGCGAACACGTCCTTGTGCCGT
This sequence comes from bacterium, assembly GCA_046598155.1. Lineage (GTDB taxonomy): Bacteria > Sysuimicrobiota > Sysuimicrobiia > Sysuimicrobiales > Humicultoraceae > VGFA01. The sequence goes on from JBKJJG010000038.1 coordinate 4,106, forward strand.
TCTGCGAGGGCAACGGCGCGGCGGCTGGAGGCCAGCGAGGTGCCGATGGTGACGAACCCGTCCACGCCCGCCGCCCGGGCACGGTCAAGCACGGCCTCCCGGTCGGGGTCGAACGCCCCGTCGTCCAGGTGAAGGTGCGAGTCGAAGAGGTTGAGGATCACCTCTTCAGTCTACCGGGCGCCGGAATGAGCCGCAACCTGCCGGGCCGCACCGCGCCGGCGGCGCGCGCCACGCCGTCCAATCAGGAGATCCTGGACCCCACGGGCGGCGCTCCGTCCACGGTGAGGATCGCCACCTCGTCGTCCCCCCACGTCGCCGCCAACAGCATCCCTCGCGACTCAACGCCGCGCACCTTGCGCGGCTGCAGGTTGGCCAGCACCACGATGCGCCGGCCGATCAGGTCTGCCGGCTGGTAGTGAGTGGCGATCCCCGCCACGATCGTGCGTACCTCGTCGCCTATGCCCACCGACAGCTTCACCAGCTTGTCCGTGCCCTGCACCCTCTCGGCGGCGGTAACCTCGCCGATGCGTACGTCCAGGCGCTTGAACTCCTCGATCGTGATCTCGCTCGTGACCTCGCTCACGGGATCTCCTCCCTCTCCGGCTGCGGTGGCCACGACGGGCCTGGGCCGCGTGTCAATGCGCGGGAAGATGGGGTTTCCGATTCGCACGCGCAGGCCAGGGCACAGCGCGCCCCACCGCCTGGCATCTTCGATCCGCTGGGCCTCCAGCGGCTGCTCGATGCCGAGCTGCTCCCAAACCCGTTGGGTGGCGACCGGCATGACCGGGAAAAGCACGATGGTGGCGATTCGCAGGGCCTCCAGCGTATTGTACAGAATCGTCCCTGCCCGGTCGGTGCGACCCTGCTTGATGGCCGACCACGGCGCCTCTTCGTCTATGTACTTGTTGGCCGCGCCCAGCAGTCTCCATATCTCGGCCAGCGCCTGGCTGAAGTTGAGGCGGCCCACGTGCTCACCAACCGCGGTCACGACCACGCGGGCGAGGTCTGCCAGCGCCGCGTCGGTCCCCTCGGCCGGACCCGGCGTGGGGAGCACTCCGCCAAACTGGCGCACGACGAGAGGGAGGGTGCGGTTGAGCAGGTTACCGTAGTCGTTGGCCAGGTCGGCGTTGAACCGACCGATCAGTGCCGGCTGGTTGAAGTCGCCGTCGGCGCCGAACGGAACCTCGCGGAGGAGAAAGTAACGCAGCGCGTCCACCGCCACCGCCGGCTCGGCCCCGGACGCCTCGGCCAGCTCGCGGCTGACGGCTACCGGGTCCAGGATGATCCCAAGCGACTTGCTGAACTTCTGCCCCCCAAACGTCAGGAATCCGTGCGCGAAGATCTGGCGGGGCGGCTCCAATCCGGCGGCGTGCAGCACGATCGGCCAGATCACGGCGTGAAACCTCAGGATGTCCCGGCCCACCAGGTGCACCTCTGCCGGCCAGAACCTCCGGAACTGCTCCAGGTCGTCACCGTATCCGATGACCGTGATGTAGTTGATCAGGGCGTCAATCCAGACATAGGCAACCTGGTCGGGGTCGAAGGGAAGCGGCACGCCCCACTTGAAGGTGGAGCGGCTGACCGCGATGTCGCGGAGCCCCGACCGGACGAAGCTCAGCACCTCGTTGCGCTGCGCCTCGGGCTCGATAAATCCGGGATGGCGCTCGATGTGGCTCTGTATCCAGTCCTGGTACCTGGACAGGCGGAATAGGTAGCAGGGCTCGGCGTTCCACTCGACCGGCCTGCCTGTGTGCACCGGACAGGTGCGGTCCACTCCTAGCTCGGCCTCGGGATAGAACGACTCGCACGAGGAGCAGTACCACCCCTCGTAGGTGCCCTTGTAGATGTCCCCTTGCTCGTACAGCCGCGTGAAGATCGCCTGCACCACCCGCTCGTGCCTGGGCTCGGTCGTGCGGATGTAGCCGTCGTGGGCGATGTGGAGACCCGCCCACAGGTCGCGGAACGCGGCGGAGATTCTGTCGGCCCAGGCCTGGGGCGCCACCCCGTGGGCGCGCGCCACGCGCTCGATGTTGAGACCGTGTTCGTCGGTGCCTGTCGCGAAGTACACGTCGCGGCCGGCAAGCCGGTGGAACCTGGCCGCGGCGTCGGCCGCGATGGTCGTGTAGGCGTGCCCGATGTGCGGCACGTCGTTCACGTAGTAGATCGGCGTCGTGATGTAGAACTTTCCCATCGGCCACACCCTTCCTGGAAAATGCGACAGACCCCCGGTCCGCCGGACAGGAGGTCTACTCCCTTCAAACCGCCAGGTTGCGCGCCGGCCTCGCGGTCCAGGCGCTTACTCCCGCTCCGTCATCGTCCTGTCGTGTTAGGTCTGATTCTAGGCCCGGCCGTCCGCGAGTGTCAAATGCAGGGGGTCCGTAGACTCCTAGGTCCGTAGGTCGGTTTCCGGTGCCGTATTGGACATCGTATCTCGGTCTTCTGGGATTCCGGCTGCCTGCGCATGGACATCTGCCCGATGCGGCCTGCCACGCCTGCCTCTAGGCTGGAATCGGAGGTGAGTGCCATGCAGCACCAGACCACGGGGCCACCCCAGGCGGCACAGAGGAGCGGGGTCCTTCCTCGCGCGGCCGGGCTGAGCTTCGCGCTGGGCCTGATCGCCCTGCGCGTCTGCTGGCTGCCCGGCATCAACTGCGTCCTGGCGCTCGCGGCCATCACGCTGGGGGTCTTGGGTCTGTACAGGATCCTGAGGACCCGCGGGGCAGAGGGCCTCGATGAGGCGGTCACCGGCATCGTGATGGGCGTCGTGGTCCTTGGCCTCTCGACGTTCTTCGTTGCGGCGTTCATGACGGCATGGCGGTAGAACACCCGGCCGCCTGCCTGACGCGCCGCAAGTTCCTCCACATCGTCGGAGCGAGCAGCATTGGCGCCGCGTTCCTGTCCGCCGAGGAGGCGGCGCACGCGGCCGAGGGCTCCGGCTACGGCACCCTCATTGACATCTCGCGCTGCATCGGCTGCCGCGGTTGCGAGGCCGCCTGCAAGTCCGCCCGCAACTTCCCTCCCGGCGAGTCAGCGGACCTCGGGCCCACCGCCTGGACCTACGTTAGGGTTCAGCAGCTGCCCAAACCCGTCCCGCATTCCAGCATGGGGGATGGCATGGCCGCGCAGAGGGCCATTAAGGTTCAATGCATGCACTGCCTGGCGCCGGCCTGCGCGTCGGCGTGTCCGGTTGGTGCCCTGCACCAGACGCCCGAGGGGCCTGTGGTCTACGACGAGTGGCGCTGCCTCGGGTGCCGCTACTGTCAGGTCGCCTGCCCGTTCCAGATTCCCAGGTACGAGTGGGCGGAGCGCCTCCCTGCCGTCACGAAGTGCAGCTTCTGCACGGAGCGTCTGGCGCGGGGTGAGGGACCCGCATGCGTGGCGGCCTGCCCGGTTGAAGCTCTCAAGTTCGGCCGTCGGTCGGCGCTGCTGGCTGAGGCATCCCGCCGAATCACGGAGGCCCCTGACCGGTACGTTCCCGCCATCTACGGCAGGGACGAGGTGGGAGGAACGTCCATGCTCTACGTCTCCGACGTCCCCTTCAAGGACCTGGGCTTTCCTGCGGTCGTCCGTGAATCCCTTCCCGCCTTCACCTGGCGCGCATTGGGCAAGATCCCGGGACTGATCGTGGGGCTGGGCGCGACCCTGACGGTACTGGAGGTCGTGATCCGGAAGCGGAACGAGCGCCTGGAGCACCCGGGAGACGGTGGCGCATGAATCGTCTCCGGCACCTGTCGGCCGGGCAGATGATCCTGTGGTTCCTGGCGGTCGGTGGTTTCGCCGTGGCCGTGGGGGCTGTGGATCGCGTTCGACGTGCTGTGCGGGGTCGCGCTGGCCGCCGGCGGGTTCACGATGGCGGCGGCGGTTCACGTCTTTCACCTGAAGCGGTACGAGCCGCTCCTGCGCCCGGCCGTCCTGACCGGCTTCCTGGGGTACGTGCTGGTGATCGCGGGCCTGCTCGTGGACCTGGGACGCCCGTACCGGATCTGGCACGCGTTGATCATGTGGAACCCACGCTCGGTGATGTTCGAGGTGGCCTGGTGCGTGATGCTGTACACGCTTGTGCTGGGCCTCGAGTTCGGACAGGTCGTGCTGGAACGCCTCAAGCGCACATCGCTGCTCCGCATGACGCGCCTGGCCCTACCGCCCCTGGTGATCGTCGGGGTCATCCTTTCAACGATGCACCAATCGTCGCTGGGATCGCTGTTCCTGATCGTCCCTGGCAAGCTGCATCCCCTGTGGTACACCCCGCTCCTGCCCTGGCTGTTCTTCCTGTCGGCCGTGGCGGTGGGCATGGCCATGGTCGTGGTGGAGGCGTTCCTCAGTGCCCGGGCGTTTGGGCGGACGCTAGAACTGCCCCTGCTGGTGGACCTGGGACGAGCCACCTTCGTGGTGCTGGCCCTCTACCTGAGCCTGAAGACCGCCGACCTGGCAATGCGCGGGGTACTGGCAATGGCGTTCCTTCCCACGATGGAAGGCACCCTGTTCAGCATCGAGATGGGGTTGGGAGTTATCCTGCCGCTGGGAATGCTGGCCACGCCTGCCATCCGACAGTCGGCCGGAGGGCTCGCGGGCGCGTCGTCACTCGTGGTCTTGGGCGTGGTGCTGAACCGACTGAACGTGGCGATCACGGGCATGCTGGCCGGCAGCGGGGCCCGGTACGTCCCGTCGTGGATGGAGGTGCTGATCACGCTGGGAATCGTGGCCGCGGGCGTCCTGGCCTACCGCCTGGTAGCCGAGCATCTGCCGGTGTTCCCGCCCGAGAAGACTTACCTCCTCTCCGCCACGAAGATCGCGGCCTCGGAGTCCATGGTGTACGGTTCGCCCGCCAGGTTGCCGTAGAGGGCTACCAGGGTAAATCCAGCCGCACCAAGCATCGCCCTGATCTCCGCTACGGTAAAGGCCCGGATGGACTGCGTCCACGCCTCGCGGCGGCCGTCCGGATAGATCACGGTGTTGACCCAGCTCAACCGGCCTGCCAGCGGGTCAAAGGCCCAGTCCTCGATCTCCAAGATCTCGTCGTTGCGCCGATCCAACACCACCGGCTGGAAGTTGCGGATCTCGTACTCGCGGTTCCAGAAGTCAATGAGCAGGCGGCCGCCGCGGCGCAGCACCCGCGCCACCCCCTCCAGCATCGCCTGGCTCTCGGCGTCGGTCGCGAAGTAGCCAAAGGAAAGGAACATGTTGATCGCGGCGTCAAAGCCGCCGGCCAGCGGCAGCGCGCGCGCATCGCCCACCACGAACGCAGGGCTGACGCCGGCCGAGGCGGCGTGGCGGTACGCCTGCGTCACCTGGGCCTGTGAGATGTCCACACCGGCGACCGCGAAGCCCCGGCGGGCAAGTTC
>JBKJJG010000139.1:0-4108 GCA_046598155.1 bacterium
CTTCCTGACCTCCACCGAACTCGCGAGGCGCGTCAAGACCAGCGACTCCACGGTCGTGCGCTTCGCCCGGGCCCTGGGCTATCGGGGATATCCTGCCATGCGCGCGGCGCTGGCCGACCTGCTCCGGGCCGGCAGGGTGACCCACAGCGGGCGCATGGCCTCAGCCCTGCATCGCCTGCGCGAGGACGCGGCCCCGCTGGCCCGGCTGCTGGATCAAGACCTGGCCGCGTTGGGCGAGCTGCGCCGCACGCTGTCACCCTCCATGATCACCGAGATTGCCCGTCGCCTGCGCGCGGCCCGCACGGTATACGTGCTCGGGCTTGGCATATCGCGATCGCTGGCGCACTTCGTCGCCTTCAGGCTGCGCCGCATGGGAATGCACGTGGAAACCATCACGCACGGCGGGACCGAGGCCTGGGAGGTGCTGTTCCGCATCTCGCGCAGGGACGTGATGCTGGCGGTGGGTTTCTTCCGAGGTTACCAGGACATAGTACGGGCCCTGCGCTACGCCCGGGACAGGGGAGTGCACACCGTCGTCTTTACCGACACGCCCGATTCGCCTCTTGCTGCCCATGCGGCGCGCCTGGTCGTGGCCCGGCGCGGGGATTTGGCGGTCGTCAACTCGCTGGTCGTGCCCATGGCCATCCTCAATCTCTTGACCGTGGCGGTGGCCCTGCAGACGCCCGGCGACGCCGTGGGCAAGCTCCAGGCCTGGGACCGCCTGCGGGCGGTCTTCGAGGATTCCCCCCTGCCGGCGCACGAAGGCCGCCACGGGGGCGAGTAGCAAGCGCACGACACCGGTGGAGGTGAGTCGGATGCACAGACTGGGTGTGGTGGCAATCGCCCTGCTGGTCGCCAGCATGGGCGCGACGGTGGTACCGCCCGCGGGCGCTCAACCGGCCTCGGGGACCATCGTTCTCTACACGTCGGTTCCGCAGGAGCTGGCCACCGAGTTCGCTGGGGCGTTCATGCGGAAGTACCCGCAGATCAAGCTGGAGGTTCTGCGGTCGGGCAGCACCGAGATCGAGAAGCGCATATTCGCCGAGCTTGAGACCGGTGGCATCCGGGCCGACCTCCTGTGGCTCGCGGACGCGCCGATCTTCCTCACCCTGCGCGACAAGGGGCTGCTATTGGCCTACCGCTCCCCTGAAGCGCGGTCCGTGCCCGCCGGGTTCCGCGATCCCGGCAACCACTTCATCGCCGGACGGTTGATAAACATGATAATCGCGGTGAACACCACCCTGATCCCGGTGCGCGCGGCGCCCAAGTCCTGGAGCGACTTCCCCAAGTACGGCAAGACCGCGGCCATGCCCAACCCCCTCTTCTCCGGTTCGGTCTTCGTGACCGTGGCCACCTTCGTGCAGAAGTACGGCTGGGCATGGTTTGAGCGCGCGCGCAAGGAGAACATCCAGGTGCTGCGGGGGAACTCCGAAGTGGTGCGCGCGTAGGCCGCCCGCGAGTTCGGCGTGGGGATGACGCTGGACTTCATGGTCTACGGCATGATCCAGGACGGCGCGCCTCTGGCGATCATCTGGCCCGAGGAGGGCGCGGTCTCCGTCCCTAGCCCGGTTGCCATCGCGAAGTCCAGCAAGAACCCCGACGCGGCGCGCCGCTTCGTGGACTACGTGATCAGCGTGGAAGGCCAGAAGTTCTTGGCCTCCCAGGGCGTCGTGCCGGTGCGCGAGGACGTGGATCCGCCCAAGGGCCAGCCCCGGGCCTCGGAGATCAAGTCGCTGCCGATCCCGTTTGAGTGGGCGGCGAAGAACGCGGCCGACATCCGCACGCGGTTCGAGCAGATCATGATGCGTTAGCCAGGGGTGCCGCAGGTGCCACCGGACGCTCCCATCCCTCCACCGGCGCAGGCCCGAACGCCCGGCCGCGCGCTGGACCCGCGCGTGCCCCTGCTGGCCCTGGTCGCGGCCGCGATGGCGTTCATCGTGGTCTGGCCCGTGGCGCAGGTAGTCTACCGCAGCCTGGTAGTGGACGGCGGATTGGGGCTGAACCACTATCATCGGGCCATCGTGCAGCCGGGCAATCTCCGGGCCCTGACCAACACCGTGTGGGTGGGAGTTGCCTCCGCGGCCGGAGCCATGGTCGCAGGCGCGGTGCTGGCGTTCCTGGTCATGCGCACCGACATTCCCGGCAAGGCCTGGCTGCGTACCCTGCTGATCATGCCCTACGCTGTCCCGCCGTTCTTCGGCGCCATCGCCTGGGCCCAACTGCTGGGACCGCAGGGCTACCTCATGCGCCCTCTAATTGCCCTGCTGGGTCTGGAGCAGGCTCCCTTTTCGATCTATAGCGGATGGGGGATCGTCTTCGTGATGGCGATCCACGATTTCCCCCTGGTCTTCCTGACCGTCACCGGCGCGCTTGAACGGATGGATGCCAGTCTGGAGGAGGCCGCCCGCACCGCCGGTGCCGGCAGCCTGCGCGTGATGCGCGACGTCACGCTCCCGCTGGTGCTCCCTGCGCTGCTAGCCGGGGGTCTCCTGGCCTTCATCTCCTCGATCGCCAACTTCGGGATCCCCGCGCTGTTGGGAATTCGCGCACGGTTCTACGTCCTCACAACCAGCATCTACGCCTCGCTGAACATCCCCGACTTCCCGCTGGCCACGGCCAAGTCAATGCTGCTCGTGGCGGTTGGCGCCGCCGCTCTGGCAGTCCAGTGGCGGCTTCAGCGCGGCCAGCAACGCTACACCGTCATCGCGGGCAAGTCCATCCATCCGCAGATCATCCGGCTCGGACCGCTGCGCCGCGCGGCGTTCGCCCTGGCTGTCGCATTTGCCGTGGTGATCTCGGTCCTCCCCCTCTTCGCGCTGCTGCTGACCTCCCTGCTGAGGTACTACGGCGCGCCCCTGGCCATGGCGAGCCTTACGCTGAAGCATTACGCGTACGTCGCGAACCAGGAGACAATCCGCCGTGCGCTCGCAAACAGCGCGCTGCTGGGCGTCTCCGCGGCCACGATTACCATGGTGCTGGGGACGTTCGTGGCCTACTCCCGGATACGCGCCAAGCTGCGCGGGGCCGCCGTCCTCGACACGCTCGGCATGCTGCCCTACGGCATACCCCACACCGTCATCGCCATAGCGATGATCCTGGCATGGGCCCGGCCGCCGCTGGCGCTCTACGGCACCATCTGGATAATCCTGCTGGCGTACGTCATGGCGTACATGCCACTCTCGCTGCGCACGACCTCGGCCACGCTGCAGCAGGTGCACGAGTCGCTGGAGGAGGCGGCCCGCGTCTCGGGCGCAGGGCCGCTTCGGGCCATGCGCGACGTCATCGTCCCACTGGTGCGGCCCGGAATGGTGGCCGGCTGGATTTTGGTCTTCATGCCGGCGTTCCGTGAGCTGACCATGTCAATCCTGCTGTTCGGGCTCAGGACCGAAACGATAGGCGTGATCATCTTCAACATGCAGGATTCGGGCTACACGCAGATCGCCGCGGCACTCTCGGTGCTCGTGCTGGCGTTGATTCTGGGGAGCAACCTGATCGTGCGCAAGGCCACGCGGGGCCAAGTGGGGTTCTAGCAGGCGGGGTTCTAGGGGGTTGCCATGGACGCGGTGCTGGTTTCGGATCTTTGGAAGACGTTTGACGGCGTGGTGGCGGCAAGAGCGGTCTCGTTCTCCATTGGGCCGGAGGAGTTCTTCACGCTGCTGGGCCCAAGCGGGTGCGGCAAGACCACGACGCTGCGCTGCGTGGCCGGCCTTGAGCTCCCCACGCGCGGCCGGATCACGATAGGGGAGCGCGTCGTCAACGACCTGGCCACGGGCCAGTTCGTCCCGCCGGAAGGGCGCCGTCTGGGCATGGTCTTCCAGAACTACGCGGTCTGGCCGCACATGACCGTGTTCGAGAACGTGGCGTACCCGCTGCGCGTGGCCGGCGAGTCACGGGGGGCGATCGCCTCGCGGGTGGCCGAGGTGCTCGACCTGGTGGAACTGCGGGGTCTGGGCGGGCGCTACCCGCACCAGCTCTCGGGAGGCCAGCAGCAGCGCGTGGCACTGGGGCGCGCGCTCGCCGGCCGCCCGGAGATCCTGCTGCTCGATGAGCCGCTGTCAAACCTGGACGCCAAGTTGCGAGAGCAGATGCGCTTCGAACTCAAGGAACT